>JAAUTM010000010.1 GCA_012031455.1 Phycisphaerales bacterium | reverse complement strand
ACGCAGGTTGCTGAGGCGCTCAAGTCAGGCCGACCCGCAGAAGCAGGCGGTGCTGGCCGTCGGGCCGGGCATGGGCAGGGGCGAGGCGATCAACCGGCGGGTACATGCGCTGTTGCAACAACCGCGCAGGATCGTGCTGGATGCCGATGGGCTTAATGCCTTGGCAGCGAGTGGGAAGCCACGTCCGCTGGCAGGCGAGAATTCACCACCCCTTGTGATGACCCCACATCCGGGGGAGTTCGCCCGCTTGTGTGAGCCGTTGGGGATTGAAGTTCGCTGTGAGGGCGATGAAGAGCGACTGCAGGCAGCGGGGCAACTGGCTCAGGTGCATCGTGCCATCGTGGTGCTCAAAGGGCATCGCACGGTGGTGACCGATGGTAGCCGGGGGTACATCAACACCACGGGCAACCCGGCCCTGGCGACCGCAGGTTCGGGGGATGTGCTGACCGGTCTGATTGCAGGTTTGCTGGCGCAGGGAATGTCACCGTTTGAAGCGACGGTGTTAGGTGTGTACCTGCACGGTCTGGCCGGGGATTTATGGGCAAATCAATTCGGCCCGGTGGGTTTGACGGCCACGGGCTTGCTTGATTTACTCCCCAAAACTTTGGCTTGCCATCAGGGGCGGATAGAAAGGACCCCTCCGGGATCATAGTGATGAACAAAGCCACAGTTTCACAGGCAGTGGCCAATAACCCTTGAACTGGTCAGGCTCGCCAACCCCCGAAGCGATACACCAGCACCACGAGCAGGACCATGCCGCACAGACAGGCATCGGCGCATCGGCCTACCCACCTCAGTCGCCCCTGCCAACCCGCCCGGCCACGCACCCATAACACCGCCAACGCTGGCACAAGATAGAGCAGGTATCGGGCGGTGGTGCTGCCCCAGGCTGCGATGACCAGCGAAAACCAGAGCAGGGAACATAGCGTCCAACACGTCAGCAACACCCATAGCAATGACAGGCGCCCTGGCGCTGTGCCCCAGTCATGTATGGCTGAACGCAGGCTGATCCACCCGCCCAGCACCAGCGTCACCATCACCGGCCAGCCAACCAGCATCAGCAACATCAGCAGCACGTTGGCCTGCACCATCCAGCGGGAAACAAACAGGCCACGGTCACCCGCCCAGAAGGTGCGGTAAATACTGTCCCAGAAACTTGACCACATCAACCAGTCGATGTCATGGCCAAGGAAATCGCCCCAGCGAAGATAAAAGTTCGGCCAGCGGACGCCCGGCGGGAACCATGCGGGGAAAGCCTGCCAGTTCCCATGAAAAGCAGTGCCAAAGTGCCAGAGGTTGCGCAGATAAAACCAGCCAGCCACCGCCAGCAACATCAACCCCATGAGCACCATTGATCGCCAGAGGTGCGTGTATCCCTGCATCTTGCTTTGAGGATGTTCACAGGCGGCGAGGGATTGGTTCATTGACCCAGTGAACCCCGTTGAATGAAGGTGACACTGACAGCCAGCAGCGGAATCAGTGCGGTAAATTTGCAGAGCATGGCCAGGCCCCAGACCAGCCCGAGCGTCACCGCCCCGACGGTTGAAAAGTGAGGCCGAGTTAGCGCACGCAGACTCAGCAGCAATGCGGCACCCACCACCATGGCACTGAACATTTCATTGTTTACCAGCGAAGCATTGCCTGCCACCAGCGGAAGTGCAGCCACGATCATGATGCCCTGCCCGTGGTAACGACCTGCAATGCCACCCATGTTTGAATCATGTTTCAACCACCCCCAGGTGATCGGGATCAGCAGCAAGGCACAGATCACACCCCAGCGCCTGCACCCCTTTGATCGCCCGATCGTGATGGGCTTGACCGCCCAGCAATTGATAAATCCCTGCGGCTGTGAAGTAGTAGGCCGGGGGTTGATAAGCCTGCCAGCCATCGGTCGCCAGCGCAGGGGTCCAGGTACGGGCAACCTGCTGAATGTGTGCGATGTGACCCTGCGCATCAGGCCCGCGCCCGGCATCGAGGTACACAAGGTTCCAGCCATGGACAAAGAGCATCACCAGCACCACCAGCAACGCAGGCCATTTCCACCCTGCTGCGGGTCGCCCGTCCATTGACATATCCCTGCTCATGGGAAATAGCCTGCTACCGGCGAGTATCCCTGCAATGCCCCAGCCGACCAGCCAGAACCACGCCATCCACTGCCAGCTCTGACCCCCCATCCACTGGCTGACAACACCGACAGGCATGGCGCCTTGACCCGGGAGCCATAGCTGGTAACGGGGGTTCATTATCACGCTGCACTTTCCAATTTTTCAGCAGCACACCACGAGGCTGGTGAGAGCACCTGCATGGCTGCATTACCCGCCTGGCCGTGGATATCAATGATGAGGGTGTTTTCACCCTGCGCCAGGCTTTTTGCAGGTCATAGGTCAGCGACTGTTTCCAATGCAGTCGGGATGCCTGCGCGGGCAAAACCACCCCGTTGAGGGTGACCACCGGGTCGCCCAGCACGCGCAACCGAAGCAGGGCCTCCGCAGGTTGGACCTGTTCGGGAAAAACACGAAGGAAGCGAAGCTGATCCTGACGCAGCATCAGGGAATCGGGCAGATTTTGCGGATCATGCCAGAGCATCCAGCCCTGGCCGGCGAGCAGATAAACATCGGGCCTGCACCATGCCCCGATGATGAGCAAGGGCAAGGGCAGGCCATAACAATGCCAGAACCCATCCCCAGCGATGCCATCGGCGGGTTTCCTTGGTATGCCCTTCCGCCATGGTTTTATCATCCCTTGCAATCCATCATTTGGCCAACTTCTCGTATGGGGTTACCATGCGAGCTAACATGCCTGCAAGCCCTGAAGGAGCTGCCATTGTCCAAACGTACGCTGATTCGTGACTTGTTGCCCAACCAGTGGGTGTCGGGCATTTATGCCATCCAGAACTGCCAGCTTGGGACCACCAAGACGGGCAAGCCTTTTATCAAGTGCATTTTGGGCGATCGCTCCAAAAAAGTACCCGGGCGTATGTGGAACGCCTCCGAGGAATTGTTTGCCAGCCTGCCTACGGATGGGTTTGTTCAGGTCGAAGGTCAGACACAGCCTTATCAGGGCGAGATGCAGATCATCATTCAGCAGATCGAACCCGCCAAACCCACCGGCGAGGATTTGCTGGAACTGTTGCCCCGCACCGAAAACGACATTCCTACCATGCTCGTCGAAGTGGTGCGGCTGATCACCAGCGTACAGGACCCTGCTTTGCGTGCGTTGGTGCAAGCCTATCTGGATGATGCCCCGCTGATGGGTCAATTCCGTCAGGCCCCGGCTGCGATGAACCTGCACCATGCCTACATCGGCGGACTGCTCGAGCATACCCTGAGCATGCTTCGGCTGGGTGACATGTATTGCAAACTCACCCCGCAACTCAACCGCGACCTGTTGCTGGTGGGCCTGTTCATTCACGACCTTGGCAAGTGCAGCGAACTGACCTGGACCACTGGCTTTGGTTACAGCGACCGTGGCCAGCTCGTGGGTCACATCGGCGAAGGAATGCTCTGGCTGGACCAAAAAGCCAGGCAATGCGAAGCCAAAGGGGTGAAAATTCCCTCCGCGATATTGAACGTGCTGCTGCATATTGTTTTGTCGCACCATGGCAGGCCGGAGTTCGGGGCGTTGAAAATCCCCGCCACCCCCGAAGCCATTGCCGTGAGCCTGCTGGATAACCTGGATGCCAAAATGCAGATGGCCATTACCGCCGCCAACCGTGGCGAAGGCGGGATGAACCAGCCAGCGGACCTGCACGGGAACTTCACGGAAAAGGTTTGGGCACTGGACACGCGGGTGTATCGCCCTGATCCGACGACGGTGGAAGATTGAACTGAATCAAACAATTGGTGAGGTTCATCAAAGACCGGGCATGGCCATGCCTGGGACTTTGAAAATAAAGATGAAATCGACAGGTGAACCATGAGTCTCAACCGACCCGAACCATTGGAAACTACGCCCACTGTGACCGTGGAGTTTCATTTGGAGGACCCTCATCCGCTGACCGGCAAAACGGACAAGCTGGTGACAGTACAAGCCTGTCGGGGGGATTCGATACTCGGCGCAGCCATGGATGCACACATCGACATCGAACATGCCTGTGGCGGAGTGTGTGCCTGTTCAACCTGTCATGTGTATGTGGCTGAAGGTGAAAGCTTGCTCAGTGAGGCTGAGGACGATGAACTGGATCGGGTGGAGGAAGCCCCGGATGTTCGGCGCAACAGCCGATTGAGCTGCCAGTGCCGAATCATGAAATCAGGGAAAATCGTGGTGGCGGTGCCGGCCTGGAACCGCAATGCGGTCAAGGAAGCCCCGCACGATTGAGTCCCATTTACTTGACAACAAGCCCTTCAAGGCCGGATATCGGGAATGTGATTCTGTGGACAAATGTCATTGCCTTAACCCACACTGGTGCTGCGTGGGCATGGATCAGCGCTTGAGCATTTCATCATAGATCGCCGAATAGCGCGCGTGCATGTGCTGCTGCGTGAACTTATCGAGCAGGCGCTGACGACCCGCCAAGCCCATACTTTTGCACAGGGGCGCATCACGCAGCAGGGTGAGCAGATTCAGCGCCAAGGCTTGCGAGTCCTGCCGGGGGGAAAGCAGACCGGTGGTGCCATGTTCCACCACTTCGGGATTGCCACCCACAGCCGTGGCGGCAATGGGCAAGGCTGAACCCATGGCTTCAAGCAGCGTCACTGAAATGCCCTCACTGAGACTGGAAAGTAAAAACACATCGACCCCCGCCAGCAGCCGATGCACATCCCTGCGCACCCCCAAAAATTTCACCCTGTCGCTCAGCCCGGATTCCCGCACCTGAGCTTCGAGCTTGTCCCGCAATTCGCCATCCCCCACCAGCAGCAGGGTGGCTTTGTTCATGGAGTTGGTTTCATGGAGTTGCTGCTGAACATAAGCCCAGGCGCTGATGGCGGTGGTGTGATCTTTTACCGGGTGAAACCGCGCCACCTGAGCCACGATCAGTTCATCGGGCGACAAACCCAGTTCTGCACGAACACGAGCGCGTTCATCAGGGCGTCATGACACGGGTTGAAACTGCTGTGGGTCGATACCGTTGTACACCACTTCGATGCGCTGGTCGGGTAATCCTTCATTATTGACCAGGGCTTGTTTCACCCATGAGCCGACAGCCGTGACCCGATCATGTTGGCGTAAGAGCAGCTTGTTGACCATGATCCGTTTGAGCTTGCGAGGGTCGGGATAGTGCCGGCCATGTTCGGTGAAAAGCAAGGCAGGTGCTGGTGAAAATCGCCTCGATACAGCTGCATAAAAAAAGGGGTGTATTGATGGGCATGGAGCAGGTCGATTTTTTCCGTTTGCACGATCTCACGAATTCGCCGGGCAACGGACAGGTCCACCCCCGGCTTGCGCTTCAGATCGATCACCGTGAAACCTTCGCTGCGAAGCTGCTGGCCCAGCGGGCCGATTTCATCAAGGCAGAGAAACACGAAGCGATAGCGCAGACGCAGTTGCCGAGCCAGCGCAGCCGCAAGCACCTCTGCCCCGGCCAGATACAGCCGATGCAGCACATGAGCGATGACAGGTTGGGGTCCGTGAGCTGGCGTGGTTTATCCTTTCAGACATCGGCCTAATTGAAGTATCGCCCCGGCACCGGGATAAATGCAACAAGCCTGCCAGACAAAGCTCAGGGCTGCCCGACGGTGATGATCCTTGAGTAATTGAGCCGAGGCCTGGCGCAAATACCACGCCTCACAAGCCCGGGCGCACCGGCGGACCACGCGCTGCCCGCAGGTCGCCCGCACATGATTGCAGGATAGCACCCCCAGCATGGCCCGATCGGTTTTGCTGGTTCGTTCAAAAGCGCTGTTGCGCGGGGTGACATTGAAAACCACCACCGGGTCGGCCCGGTAAACAAGGCCTTTCGCCTGATCAATGATGCGCAGCACCCAGTTGAAATCTTCAGCAAAGGGCAGCGGTTCCCACAACAGACCGACCTGCTCCAGCAGCGAGCGGCGAATCACACAGCCGTTGAGGTGCGGGTAGTGATGATGCATCGTCCGTGAGAGATCCGCCAGACCCACCTGATAAACCGGAGGCTGCGAACGTAAACGGCGGCCACGGGTCAGCCAGGGACTGTCAGGGACCAGTCCGGATGGTGACCTTGCCATGGCTTTCCCCCTGCATGTTGGCAAAATAAAAATCGGCCTTCTGCTCGTCCAGATGTTTTACTGCGACTGCCAGATGATCGCTGGCCAGCCAGTGGTCATCATCATCCAGAAGGGCGATGTAGGTACTCTTGGCCATTTGGATGCCACGGTTGCGGGCACGGGAGGGACCGGACCCGGCATGCCAGGTGTGCTTGGTAAATGGAAATGGAAACGTGGCCCCAGTTCATCCTGCATGGATTGATATTGCTGGAGTACCGCTGCCTCGGAACCATCATCCACCACGATCGATTCAAACTCAGTCAGGGTTTGGCTGGCGATGGATTGCAGAGCCAGGCGCAGCCAGTCCGGCCGACCACGGGTGGCGGTGACGATGGAAACCATGGGCGTGTCGGAAGTCTGGTGCAAAAAAAGGTTCCCTGCTTTGCTAAGTTCATCGGCTACGGGCATGGGGGATCAACAGCTATACTACCGGGGTATTGGTGAGGTTAACCTTGTCACCCAGCTGGATGCCTTATCGTTTGCGGAACCACATGGACCAAAGGCGGATTCTGCGCGCCTTGGCGGAGCTGGATAAAACCCCGGCCACCCCTGCCGTGGCTCCGCAGCGCGCTGATGCCGAGTTACACATGCTGCTGTGCAAGCGTGATCTGCAAATCGGGGTGCTGGCGATGAAATCGCTGTTGCGGTTTACGCCGCCGGATTGGGCGGTTTGCGTATCGGATGATGGCTCGCTGACCCACGCCGACCATGCCTGGATCGATAGTCACATTCCCGGCAACCGGCGGGTGACCTGGCCCGATGCCGGTGGGCTGGTGGATATGGCCCTGCATGACAAGCCCCGGCTCAAGGCGATGTATCACAGCAAGTACGCCCCGGTGTGCAAGCTGCTGCACCCGATGCTGCTGGCAAGGTGCAATCGGGTGGTGGTGCTGGACCCGGACACCGCTTTCTTTGCCCGGCCTCAGAAACTCATCGACTTTGCCACCCTGCGTCACCCCGGCCCGTGGTACCTGCACGACCATCAGGATGAAACCAAAGTCGTACCCCCGGAAGTGAATCAGGCTCTGGATGAACTGGCCAAGGCCATTGCCCCGCAAGGTCGAACCTGGCGATTGCAACATCGTCTGTTTAACTCCGGGTTGCTGGCCTATCAACCGGCCCGTTTGGATTTGATGCTGGCGGAAAATATCTGCAACAGGTGGAGAATTTGCCAGCCTCGTTGCGCACCGGGAAAGCGGGCATCTGGTTTGGGGACTGGACCCCGGAGCAGACCTGTTATCACGTGATGTTTGCGTTGTCGGAGTTGCCTGCCCAGCCCTGGGGTGCCGATTACCACTTGGGCGGAGCAGGGGGCCACGTGTTCAATCATTTCCTGCGTCATTACCTGATTCAGCCTGAAACCTGTCAGCGACTCAAGGAACTGGTGGCCGAGTTGTGATCAATGTGCGACTCAGGGGAGATGACCTCCCTGTGATCCATGGCAACCCTGTCAACCCAGCCGTCATAAAACCAACCTCTGAGGCATGATTTCCACGTGCGGCCTGGCAAGCTCCTTTGATAAATGTTTTGATTGGTCATCGGCCGACCTTGGATTAACCTCGGCCAGGGGAGCAATATCCATGTTGATTCGATCGCTATCGATTGTGATGGGCGCGGGTGTTGATGGTGTCAGCAAGTGGCACTGCCATGACCATGGCAGCGGTCATTGGCGACACCATGGAGGACAGTCAGGCCCAGACCGTTCATGCCAGCCTGGATGGCAGCTCGAAATCCCTTTCAGCCCTGCTCTGGAACCACACCAACCCGATCACGGGGGAATTGGATCGCATCACCGCCCCGGATGGCTCAAAGCTGGTGATCGGCGACATCGGGCTGGGTGAAAATCCCTCGGACAGCGATCAATTGATGTTCCAGCGGTTTCTGGTCACGGATCAGGATGCCTCTTTCAAACTGACCTTTCTGGGCGGCGTGGCCGGGTACAAAAATGTGGTGGGGTATTACAACTACTCGGCTGACCTTGATGCAGCCACGGTCACGCCAGCGCTGCATTCGCTCTACACCCAGCATGTGGACCCGGTGGGTACCTCGGTGACATTCAACATCAGCCAGGGTCAGGCCTTTGGTTTGTACCTCAGCGCTGATGCCGGACGCGGCAGCTCCAAAGGCGTGTATTACACGGAAAATTTCCGCAACAGTGATGTGATCACCAGTGATGCTGCAGTGACCCCGATCACTTTGTGATGTATCAGACCAACAAAGGGCTGCTCCTTGCGGCAGAGGATATCAAGTACAGCAAGAACACCGGACTCATGGGCGATCAGGATTTCAACGATGTGCTGGTGGGCTTGCTCACCTTCGCCGATGGCACACCGCTGGTGCCCGTTCCCAATGGTTTTCCCGTCCCAGAACCGGCAAGTCTGGGGTTGCTAATGACAGGGTTGCTGCTCATGAGTCGTAAAGGGTGGTGCGATGAATCGGTGGATCGATGGTTAGCGCCGCGACCTGTCGCGTCTGCATCAGTTCGAGTCAATATGCTCGCACCTGCGGTGCGTCGCTCAACCAGCCATGCTCGCACCTGCGGTGCGTCGCTCAACCAGCCATGCTCGCACCTGCGGTGCGTCGCTCAACCAGCCATGCGCGCACCTGCGGTGCATCGCTAAACTTCGATTCCATTGATCATCATCACGACTTCTGCGTGATCGCGGCCACCTGCTCCAATACCCTCAGCGCATCGCCCCGGTCGACCGCTTCACGCACCATCGGCAAGGCTTGTTCCACGCTGTCTGCGATGCCTCCCACCACCAATGCGGCGGCGGCGTTGAGTTCGGCCGTGTCTCGTGCCAGCCCGCCTTGACCCTGCAAAATCGCCCGCACCAGTTGCGCACTGGCATCAGGGGTTTCGACTTTCACCGCCTGCAACCATTGCTGGGCATCCACCTTCGGATCAGCCTGCATTGCATGGGTGTGCAGAGGTTGCCCGGGGGAAAATTCACTGATGTGGGTGTGACTGATGGGGGTGAGTTCCCCCAGCGCACCGCCACCGATGGCCACCGGCAGCGTGCCATGCAGCACCATCGCTCTTTGGGTTCCCAGTCGCTGCAACACCCGGGCGATGAGCGGGGTCAACTCGGCGGCATAAACCCCCATCAATTGACAACTCACCCCCGCAGGATTGGTCAGCGGCCCCACCAGATTGAAAATCGTACGAAACCCCAGCTCTGCACGGATCGGACCGGCGTGCTTCATGGCCGGGTGATGCAAGGGGGCAAAGCAAAAACAAAACCCTGCTTCGCGCAGGCACCGGGTGAGCACTTCCGGGGTAACCGTGAGTTTCACCCCCAGAGCTTCGAGCACCTGACTGGAACCGGTGGCACTGGTGACCGAACGGTTGCCATGTTTGGCCACGCAAAGCCCGTGACGATGCCCTGCGGCTGCGGCGATGATCCCCGCTGTGGTGGAAATGTTGAATGTGGGGGAATGCGTACCCCCCGTACCACAGGTGTCGATGGCGGTGAAACCTTCAGGTACCTGAACCGGTACGACCTTACGGCGCATTACACTGGCGGCACCGACCAGTTCATCTTCGCTGGGGCCGCGCTGCGACATCATCGCCAGCATCGCCCCTACCTGGGCAGGGGCAGCCTGTCCGCTCATGATAAGTTCGAAGGCTTCCTCGGCCTGAGTCTGGCTCAGACTCTGACCACCGACCAGTTGGATGAGTAGATGCTTCATGGGGCGTTAGACGATTTCGGTGATGATCCAAAGGCCACCTGCGGCCACAGCCATGAAAAAAATGATCTGGGCGGTGAGGATGGCCGAGGCACGGGGCAACTGTTTGAGGTCATCCAACTTGATCGCCTTGTAAACCAACGCCACCGCCAGCGACAACGGCAGCATCAGCAGCAGCCAGAAGCTGTCGATCGGCAATGGATCAAAGAACGGGCGGTAAGCAAGAATGACACTGGTGAGCAACATTGAAGATTCCATCAGCCGGCGTGCTTGGCGAGTTCGTTCACAGCGAGCATTGAATTAATTCCATAGCGTTTTCTACGTTGGCTTTGCCGCCATATCTGAAAATCAAAAGCTGAGATTCGAAATTATCTTTCTTTTCGGGCCTTGGGGTCGCAGTAGATCACATCGAGTATTGCCAGCAGGTTGAGCAGGCCAGCCAGAGCGGTGAATAAAGTCCCTTGTTCATGGGCACGGCCGAAGCTCGGGGCCACAGCCAGGGGGGGTTGCTATCGGTGAGCCCGGCCACGGGCAGTCGGGCACGGGTCCAATCCACCACCAGCGAAGGCCCTACAAAAGCCTGACCCAGGAACCAGAGATTCAGGCCGGCGCGGGAGCTTTGATCCAGCGGGTCGGCTTGTGCCTGCCGATCCACCACATAGATGCCTCCGACCAGGATTCCTGATAGCCAAAGAGCCAGGATTGTCAGGCCGATGATGAGTCCCCGCCTGCGCTGTCCCAGCAGGATATGCCCAGCCCCGGGATAGCCCAGGATGCCAGGGCTTCAAGGGGGTTCCATTGGGGTACAGAGAGAACAGCAGTCGGGGGCATAAGCGTGGTTCCATGACCGAAGTTGCAGATTCTATGCAGAACTTTTTTCGCAAACAGGAAAATCGGCATTGACAAACGTAAATCGGTCGATAGTGTAACCGCTCGGATTGTATTGAGCCACGCAGAATTGTTTTTTCTGCGGGAGACTCAAATTGCGGTCGTTTTGGTTTTTACCCGATTTCCGGGTAATGCAGACAACCTGCGGACGATCGTTGGCGTAGTGTGGATTGGAGTTGCTGATGTTCCAATTGGGAGACCCAGCCATGAAGATGTTGGAGATGACGACTGTGACGAATATGACGGCCCAAGCCTCCTGGATGCGGTTGCAGGATGCAGCACGCGAAGAAGAGTTTGAGGAGGACGAGGTATTTGACGATGAAGATGCAGACGATGATGAGGAATGGGACGAGGATGAGGAACTCTTCGACGATGAGGACGATGAAGAGTTTTCCGATGATGACCTGGACGATGATGGTCTGGGGGATGATGACGAAGAAGTGTTTGAAGAAGAGGAACCACGCTGAGGATCTGAGCCGGCTTGATCGGCGGATGCCTTGGGCGTGAAAACCCTCAGGAGCCGATCATGCCCAAATCCGTAGCGGAAGTTCCTTCATCGCCCGCCACTTCCGAGCAGCCACAGGTCCAGCCGCCTGTGACCGAGCGTCGCAGCGGTGTTGACCGCAGGGATCTGCTGGATCGGCGTACGGTCCCGGTACCGGGCTTGAACGCAGGCGAGGGCCTGGCCGTAGGCGAACAGACTTTGCCCGCAGTGCGGAAGAAGGGCAGATGACCCCGGAGCAGTTTCTGTTCGTGGCGGCCATCGATGCTTACAAGCGTGTGAATCATGTGCCTTACCCAACCTGGACACAGGTGCTGGAAGTGATTCGCAAGCTGGGCTACCGCAAGACCGCTGCCAGTACTCTGAATCTGGCCAATGCTGAGGACTGGATCGAAGCCCCGGATACCCCTGCTTTCGTGGTGACGACGGATGACACGCAGGCGATGCCCGGC
>JAAUTM010000009.1 GCA_012031455.1 Phycisphaerales bacterium | reverse complement strand
CATCAAGGGTATCGAAAAAGGTCCTCTCTATGTTTATCGCAATGTATTTATTAACAACAATCAGGATGTCCGCAACTTTTGGAGGTGGAAGAACACTTCGACATGCCCAGGCCTTCATCTACCATAACACCAGCACATCCTGGGCAGCCATCAACGATAATAAAATACAAGGCTATGGTGTGCCCGGTTACCAATTCTACAACAACCTGTTTCTGACGGGCCGATGGTGGGGCAATCTTCAATCCATGGAGCCCAATTGGAAGAGCGATTACAACGTCTTTGTCCTTAGGGCTGAATCCGACAAGTGGAAAGAGGGGATTGAACTTGCCAGGCGACTGGGAAAGGAAAAGAATAGTCTCTGGCACGAGGGACCTGTGTCACTGTTTGTCGAGAACTATGAAGCATCGGATTTCCGGCTAACCGCCGACAGTCCGGCCCGCAAACGCGGCATCGATCTTTCGAAGATTCATGATGGCAAGCTTCCCGGTGCTGGCCCCGGATACTTCACCGGCGAAGCTCCGGATGTGGGCGCCCTGTCCTACGGCGAGCCGATGTTACAGGTCCCGCGCAAACCTGAGGCGATCCCCGATCTGATTCCTGCAGGCTTCTGGCCGCAGGCTTCGGATGCCCTGAAACGCTAAACACGACGGTGTAAACTCCTTGACAAACTTTCGAAATGAAATGTTGATCCGATTGATATAAAATATATACGAGTATTGAGTGGATTTCGATCAGGAGTAGTATCATGCACCGACCTATATTCCCAACTTCGTTACTAAGATATCTTGTAGCAATTGCTGCAGTGTTAGTGATGGTTACTTCCCTTCATGCCCGTGTGCTTCATGTCTCCGTTAATGGCACCAGCAATGGTGATGGCTCCGCGGAGCGTCCACTGCGGACGATCCAGTCTGCATTGGATCAGGCAGGAGCGGGGGACACCATTTTAGTATCACCCGGTGTATATCAAGAGCGGGTGAAGTTCAAACGTGGTGGTGAGTTCGGCAAGCCGTTGATCCTCGAAGGTCAGCCTGGTGCCGTCATTGATGGCAGCAACCCGGTCAATACCAAGTGGGAACCAGCTTTTGATGTAGCCCCGGGGGTGTATCGTATCAAGCTGGATTTCGAGCCGTTTACCATCACTGCCGATGGTAAAGGCGTGACCCTGCTGGATGAAAATCGAGTCGGGACTGAGAAGGATCGTGGTAGTGCATGGCACCCTGACTCATTATTCAAGAATGGTATCGAGGGACGCTGGTCAGGTGTAGGGGCCTTGACCATGTGGCGGCATAAAACCAAAGATCTGATTATCCGCTTTGATGGGATGAAAGATCCACGTCAGATGAAATTCACCTTTGCCCCCAGAGAACCGGTAGTGTTGGTGGAAGGTGTGGATCGCGTTGTGCTGCGCGGTTTGGAAATACGCAATGGTTCCTATGGTGTTTTTGTCAAGAAATCGCTGGGAACGGTGGTAGAAAACTGTAATATCATCCACGATTTCGGAATCTGGTTGGATAGTGAGACAGATCGTTGCACACTTCGCTTCAACCAAATCACGCTCAATGCTCTTGGTGTTCTGAACCCAAAGAAAAAAGTGGAATCGTGGGATAATTGGACAGCTCACAAGCGAGGCGGGTTCTACGATCGTCACGGTATTAATCTTCGTTGCACGATTGGCGGTCACGAGATTCACGACAATACCATCGACGGCCATTGGAATGGTATCCACGATATGAACTGGATGTCCTATCCCATGGATGAAGCATCACGCGATGCCAATATCGAGATGAATAAGGGTTTGCGTGTTCATCATAATCTTATAATGAACCTCACTGATGATGCTCTGGAGCCCAACAGCGGAGCGATAGACAGCCATTGGCATCACAATATGGTGATCAATGTGCGTTGTGCAGTGCGGATCAAGGGTATCGATAGAGGCCCATTGTATGTTTACCGAAATATATTTATTGGCAACAATGAGGATCTACGAAATTATGGTGCTAAAGAATTGCGACGCGCAGTGGCCTATGTATATCACAACACCTGTACTTCGTTATCTGCTATCAACGATAATAAAATCCAGGGCATCGGTGTGCCTGATATCCATTTCTACAACAACCTGTTTCTGACTGGCCGATGGTGGGGTAATCTGGAGTCCATGGAGCCTAACTGGAAGAGCGACTACAACGTCTTTGTTTTGCGGACGGAATCCAAGAATTGGAAAAGCGGGATCGAATTGGCCACGCGATTGGATAAAGAGCAGCACAGTCTTTGGCATGAAGGCCCGGTGGGCTTGTTTGTTGAGAATTATGAGCAACGGGATTTCCGGCTAACCGCCGACAGTCCGGCCCGCAAACGCGGCATCGATCTTTCCAAGATTTATGATGGCAAGTTGCCCGGTACTGGCCCCGGATACTTCACCGGTGAACTCCCGATGTGGGAGCCCTGTCCTATGGCGAGCCGATGTTACAGGTCCCGCGTAAACCTGAGGCTATACCCGATCTAGTTCCTGCAGGCTTCTGGCCGCAGCCCTAAAGAAACTAATTGGTAAAGCAGATGTTTCAGAGTCGGTGATATATTCACAGTCAGGGTATGCGGTTTAATGTTGATACGGTATAGTGAAAAAATTACCCATAAACGATTCTTATCCACCGGCATATGGATATATCAAGGGGCTTATCATGAATGGATTAAGAACATATGTTGTTGTACTGATGCTGTGTATTAGCGGTTTTAATCATGCAATTGCTAACGATGCAAATGAAGGTAAAGATGATATCATGAAACAGTTCCAAGGCCTCAATAGCGCCGGCTGGAAAGAAGTGTTCACGGATAGCTGCGAAGAGAGCTGGAAGGAGAAGTGGACACTTGATGGCCTTAAAGCCAAGATCACTCACAGTGCTCAGGGTATAGATTTCTGGGCGGGACCCACGCGCAAGGATGATTCCTGCCATGCTGTGCTTTGGACGCGACAGAGCTTCAAGGGGGATATTAAAATTGAATATGAATATACACGGCTAGATTCGATTCCCGCATTTGTTAACATTCTCTATGTACAGGCTACGGGAAGCAACATCGACCCGTATTCCAAAGATATTGCCGAGTGGGCCCAACTACGTGAAGTCCCAGCCATGAAAACGTACTTTAACCACATGAACACTTATCATATATCCTATGCTACTAACCCATCGGCCAGCGACGATCCGGAGAGGGATTACATTCGCGCCAGACGGTATATGCCATCAGGAAAAGGTCTGGATGGCACAGACCTTGAGCCTGACTATTTTAACACTGGCTTTTTCAATCCCGGAGTGGCCCATAAGATCACGGTGATTAAGAAAGATGATGATCTTTACTTCTATATACGTAATAACGAGAAGGATCATTTGTGCCACTGGCAGAATAACAACCTGCCCCCGATTACTGAAGGGCGCATAGGCCTTCGCCATATGTGTACTCGAGGTGCCCGATACCGGGACTTTCGTGTCTCTATGTTGGAGACAAATGAGTAGGGAATGTTAAGTATAGCGGTCGGGTCAACCAAACCCCAGTCTTTATCAGTTTACTACAATGAGCAGGACATATGGATCAAGTGATGACTATCGGATCAACATAATCCAAGAATTGGAGTTAGATTATGCAAGGGAAGGACAGGTCGAATCTTAATCGTCCCAATTTTCTTTTGATCATGACCGATCAGCATCGACATGATTTTGTCGGGTATGCCGGATCGACGTTTGTATCGACTCCGAATATTGACCGAATTGCGACTGAAGGAACGGCTTTTTCCCAGAGTTATACAAATGCTCCGATATGTGCTCCCGCACGCTGTGCTCTCGCTACGGGATGCCAACCACACCGAATCGGAGTTCTTGATAATTCCCGCCGACTTATCACTACGGTACCAGACCATCTATTCACGTTTGCGCGACAATAACTACTGGACAGGTTTTGTTGGAAAACTTGACCTGGCAAAACATGCGAGAAACTTCCCTGGCGGAAAACGCATGATTCATGGAAGCGGGGCATCACCGGAACACTATTCCTATGGGTTTTGCGACCCCTATGAAATACAAGGACTCATGGGCGGCGTCAGAGATGATGGTGATATTTACTCCGACATCTTGCGTAGTCGCGGTTATGATCAGATATTTCACAGAGACCGCCGCTCACGGATCGTTTATCCGGGGATTGTTGGAGTAAGCAATTTCTCCAAAGGTAAAACCGACCTGCGGACCATTACATTACCTGATCGATGGCTTTATGAATCATGTAAAGATACTCCGCTGCCGCTGGATTGTCATGTTGATTATATAATTGGTGAGCGTGCAGCTAAGTGGCTTACCGATGTCGATACGGTTGGTCCCTGGTTTTTACAGGTGAACTTCAGCGCCCCCCATGATCCCTTTGATCCCCCCAGCGAATATGCCCAACGGTATCGAACAGTTTCGATGCCTGCACCGATACCTCCTGATTATACGGGTAAACCTGCTTACATTGGCAGACGCTTTATATCTGATTCCACAGACGGTATTGAATTTTCACGCAGGCAGTATTGCGCCCTTATTTCGCTGGTGGATGATCAGGTGGGCAAAATGCTTGCGGTTCTTGAAACGAGAAAGATGCTCGAGAACACGATCGTCATTATCACCTCAGATCACGGCGAAATGCTGGGAGATTTTGGACTCTACATCAAGCATGTCCCCTACGATTCTGCAGCACGAATCCCCATGGTGATCCGTGTGCTGGTGCACAGCCTCGTAAAACATCAGCACTCACCGAACTCATTGACCTCAATGCAACGATTGCCGACTATGCGGGCATCGGTGTAGCAAAAGATTGTGATGCCCGATCCCTGCGTCCAGTTCTCGAGGGCAAAAGTGATTCTCACCGAGAATCAGTACTGATTGCCGAAAACAATTATCGTGCCATCGTCACAAACCAGTGGAAATACATTGATACGTATAACGATTGTGATGAGTTGTATGATAGGGTAAACGATCCCAAGGAACTTAATAATTGTGCACAATCGCCATCAATGAGTGAGATAGTAAAGTCACATCAATCGTTACTTGCGGAACGAGTGACTGAGGGAGCATGGCTAAGGTAATAGTGATGTCAGGATAACTAGTAACATAAACGCACCCATAACTTCATTATTATAAACCATATATGAATATATCTAATTCATTATGCTGTGGTCAACCCTGATTTCATTGCATACTGTCGCGGATACTTCGCCCACGAGACAGCAAGATGCATCAGCAGATCACGTGTCATGCGTTCTCGAATATGAGTGTATTCATTATTGTCATATAGGTTATTGAATTCGTGAGGGTCAGACTTCAGATTAAACAGCTCACCTTTTGTTTCCTGAATACGCAATGCTGCGCCAGGGATGTTCCCCTCAAGATAAAGAATAAGTTTCCAATCGTCTGTTCGCCACATGTAAGCAGGAGCCGATTGCAGCTTTCCATAACCCCCGCCATGATATTCACAGAAAGATCCAATTTTAGCAGGTAAATTCAGTAAGTCAGCACCTGGAAGCTCAGGGGGAATATCGGTGCCTGATATATGCAATAGTGTTGGCAATACATCTACCAACTCTGCGCATCGGTTGTCAACGGTTCCATGTAAATGCTCCGGGACACCTGCCCCAGCCAGGATCATTGGAACTCTCACACTGGTTTCATATAAACAGTACTTGCTATAGCGCTCACGATCACCCAGCATATCTCCATGGTCGGATAAAAAAATGATGAAGGTATTATCTAGTTCGCCAGCATCTTCCAACTTCTTAATAACCCGGCCAAATAAATCGTCCACATAGGTACACAGGTGCCATAATAGCGGAGCTTCATCAATTTCCGATCATCACAGGTCGATTCATAGATCATGGGCTGTTTGTATCGCCAGTCTTTTACATGTCCGGTCAGATCACAACCTGGTGGTGGAACCTCGATGTCCGGTATATCATTAATGTCATATAGGTCCTCATACCCTTTGGGGACATTGAATCCGGGATGCGGGAAATCCAGTGATACATATAGAAAAAAGGGGCGATCTGGATCTCTGTCATGCTCGATAAACTTTAAGGCTTTGTCGACGAGCCACGTTTCAATGTGTTTCTCCGGGGCAATCGTACTGGTGCAGCCTTTGTAACCCAAAGGTTGTTCACCCCCTGGCCCAAAGACTTTAGTTTCACTCAAGATTGCCTGATAGGACTGAGGGTCATCCAAACCCATACTCATGGCACCCTTTTCCATGGCACCGGTATTGGGGTGTTCTTTCTGTGCTCTTATTTCAAAACCGCGCGTTGAAGTCGATAGCCTTTCACATACCCCATCATTGTTGTGGGGATACCAATGAGTTTTCCCAATCCCAGCCCGTCTGGTAACCAGCATCAAGTAATCGCTGCGCCAGGGTTGGTATTGGCAAATCTTCATCACTGGGACACATATTTGTATTATGTCGAACCCCGATTTGTGATGAATATAAACCAAGCATCATGGAATATCTGCTGGGTACACAAATGGGAGCATTGCAAACGACTTGGCTGAAGCGGATACCTCTGTCTGCCAACTTATCAATGTTGGGTGTCTTCACCAACGGGTTGACTTTGCCGATCGCATCAAAACGATGTTGATCGGTCATGATGAACAATATATTTGGCTTTTTATTCATGTGATAATCCTATGATAACAAACGTGAAATTACAACCAGCGGCTGAGCCAGTCCCATGCGTGCTGCTGCATCTGACGGTTAAACTCGTGCGGAGTATCAAACACCAGACTTCCAAGTTGCCCCGGTCGATTCCATGCCTGCCAGGCGCTGCGGAGATGTTCATGGGCCTGAGTAATCCTGATGGCTGCATCAGCAGATCCCGCCAGCCACTGATAAACATCATCGGACGTGGGCGGCAAGTGCCTGTAGGTCAGGCAGATCCATCTGAGCGAACATGCTGGGGATCAGGGAAAACCAGTTCATAGATCCACACACGTTGTAACCCACCACTCCGCTCATACTGCTGGTCCAACATACACTTACGCCTGCAGCAACACGATCATCCAAAGCCGCAAGATAGTTAGTTCGGTAGGCTCCAAACGACAGACCGATGCAACCGATGCGATTACGATCCACATCTTCACGCTGACATAAATAATCCAGGCTTCGACGGTCATCGGTAATAACCAGCCCCGGCCAGGTTCTGCCGACGGACATCACCTGCCGGACCATCAGGGGTTCCTGAATCTGTATCTGGCGGGTGCAATCCTTGGCTGATTCGTGGGACCAGGTCAGCCGATCCCGCAGGAATCCGTCCCGATTCACCTGGGCAGCCGGGGTACGTTCACCAAAGCATTGAGCATCGATGGCCATGACAAGGTAGCCTCGCTGAACCAGTTCACGTTGTATACTGACACCTTCATAGTATTGTTGTCGAAAATCAGTCAGATACGCAGGTTCGCCTTCAAAGGAAAGTAGCTTCTCACGGCCAAAAGCTCGCATACCTCCCATATCATGAAACGCCAGCACAGCTGGGTATGGTTTACGTCCTTGTTTGGGAACTAGAACTGTTGCGGGGATACGCAGAGGTGAGGCCCCGGTGAAATGCAGATGCTCCTCCCGGTAATCATCATGCTCGATGATACGGTCCATCTTCACATCCAGCGGTGTGGTGGGATAAGGCCAGGCCAGTTGCTCCAGAAGCCATTGACAGGTCTGCTCACGCCACTGCAAGCGTACCGCTTCATCAGCGCTATATGGAAATGTACGCGTAAGCGGTCGCTCGAACATCCAGCAGGCCAGGCTTGGCAGGTCCTCCGGGATGGCGTTGTTTCTGAGCGGATGCTTTCGAGTAGCTCCCTGGCGAAGTTCCTCATCGGGGGTCAACATAGAGACTGGTTCATGGAAAGCATCCTTCCCTAGTGAATTAAGGGGCATGGTAAATAGTAATTGTACTTTTTGACGTAAACTAATGTTGTTACACATGGTAACAATAGCACTGCGGCAACACCAACGCAAACCTTGTCGATCCGGGAGCTTGATAGGGTTTATCCATTCTGCGAGAGGGCGGTCAGCAGTTCCGTTGTGCGGTTGTTTCTTACTCCGCCACGTTGCAGATAGTGTTGCAGGTTCTGCTTCAATTCCCGGCGCAATGGAGCGGTTGCCGCATCCTTTCCAAGATTATGAAACTCACCCGGGTCCTTCTGCAGATTGTAGAGAATCTCGTAAGTCTGGCCCGACAGGCCGATGATGAATCCGTACTTCCATTGCTCGTCCACGGAAAAGAGGCTCCAGCGGCAGGCATTCCCCAGTTCCATATACACTCGGTTCTCCACGGGTGCTTGACCATTGACCAGGTCAAGCAGATTGGCATGACGATAGGTCTGACAGGCACCTTTTGCAGGATGATCAATGATATCAAGGCAAGTATGAAAGATATCCTGCAATGATACGGGAAGATCCACCCGGGTTCCGGGTTTGATTCCTGCCGGCCAGGAAAGAATCATGGGTATCCTGCTGCACTCTTCATAGAATGTATTCTTGAGGTATAAACGGTGGTTCCCCAGCATTTCGCCATGATCGGCAGTGCATATCAGCAGTGTATCATCAAACATATCGTTCTGTATGAGGTAGGCGACCAGTCTTCCCAGGTTATGATCAATATGACTGATATCGCCGTAGAACAGAGACATGTTCCTGCGAAGGTTATCTTGCTCAAGATACTCGCAAAGCGGCAACCGCCCACGGGCCTGATGGGTCCGTGTTCTGTGGATCATCTCCATGCTTTCATCAAAATCCTCGTCACCCACCACAGGCAACGGAATTGATGCCGGGTCATACATCGTGTCCCACGGCGGGGGCGCATAGAACTGCGGATGCGGGCGGATAAAGCCTACATTCATGAATACGTTTCGCCCCGCGGATCGGGTAAGCTCATCAATCGCGCGGTCAACCGACCAGCTTGTCGTGGTATATTCCGCTGGAACCGGCGAAACACCGGGGAACAGATATTCCTTCTCGCTGGCGCGGGGCGTTTCGATGTCTTGCTCGGTGATAACCCCGGTCTTCATGCAATGGGCAATATCACGGTGGTAGTCGCTGTAAAACGGGTCGTAGCTGTCGGTCAGGTAGAGACGCTGAAAACCATGAGGATTATTTGGCGGATCAAAATGCAGCCTTCCACAGGAAACCGTGTACCAGCGGGCATCGGTGAAGAATTCCGGCAGGCAGGGCGTGCCGAAGGGAATAGGGTATTTGTTGGCGAATGCACCCGGTTTCATGTGCGGGCAGGCCGGTCCATAAATTGGTACGGCTGGGCACGCACAGCGGCACATGACTGTAAGCACGGGTGAAGATGGCTCCGCCTTGAATAAGCTGGTCAAAATGCGGCGTCTTGATTACAGGATGACCAAGAGCGCTCAAGCAATCGTAACGCTGATGGTCGGTAATGAAGATTATGATGCGTTTGGGTGTCATCGAATGAAGCAATCAAGGATTTGAATACGAGAGCAAATTCAATACGAGTGTACGTCATGTCACCCTCTCCCTTCGGGAGAGGGTGACGAGCTACGCCACTTATGTGGCGGACGAGTCGGGTGAGGGCGCTGCTTTTAAATATGATGTTTTCTGTCACGATCACATACACAGTCGCCCTCACCCGGATACGAACGTAGCGAGTAATCTTACTCTCCCGGGGGGAGAGGTGACAGATTCGGGTCGCTTGAGAAAAAAGCCCCCTCAACTTCACGCTGAGGGGGGGTGTTTGCGTATCTTTATGGAGCGTTGTCCCGGGCATACCAAAGCTGGTTGTAGGCGAAGTTGTCCGTCAGGTTGAAGTTTCTATCGACCTGATTGCGAGCCAGACTTTGTGAGTGGCCATCGTAATACAAGAGACTGATGTTCCCATTGTGACGGTAAGCCACGCGACGCCCGCCCTGAGATTGGGCATCACTGATATACTCATTGGATTTATTTCTGTCATTTGCCAATCCAAACCGTCGGCAATCATGAAGGACTTTGATGGCCTGACAATATCTCCGGGCTTGGTCCGGGTGAATCCCAAGGGATAAGCGGAACTCCAGGGATCATCCAGATATTGAACATTGTAGCCATAGGAGCGAGTCATTTGATACCCCACCAGACTGTCTACTGTAACCGGCTGGGTCAGCGCAATGGATTTCGGGCAAATGTATGTACGTGGATAAGCAAACTCGTCATCAGAAAAGGCCCCTTGTGAGGCATCGAGTGCCAATGATTTTCTGAAGTGTGAGTTTCGATACCATGAGTAACTGCTGTTATCCGGATTTTTGATGTTGGCGGGGACGTTAAGGTTGTAATCAGACACATAAATCTGATTGGCCACCCCCATGGACTTAAGCGAATTTAAACACTGGGACACACTGGCGGCATCCCTTGCACTTGCCAGGGCGGGCAGAAGAATACCGACCAGTAAGGCGATGATGCTGATGACCACCAGCAGTTCGATCAGGGTGAAGCCGGACAATCGGCTGCGATTCGGGTTCGTTGACATGGCAAGCTCCTTTGGGAAGGGATGTGAGGGTGACATTTTGCAGTGGGTCCGTTATGGGTTGTTTGATCAGGCGATTCGGGAACAAACATCGGATCAGCGGTCAGGCTGACCCGATGGAAAGTTATGAGCGATCAGCGCTGGCGACGGAAACCAATCAGCGCGGAGCCGATTGCGAGCAGGGCCAAGGAGGCGGGCTCGGGAATGGCCGTGACGGTGAAGGCACCCAGACGCAGATCCATGTTGAAATTTGAAAACGAACCATTTGTTGAATTGGCACTTTGCTGCGCACGACCTGTGATATGCACACCCGCGAAGGTGATGTTGGTCGACAGGTCCGGGCTCAGGATGGCGTTGTTAGCGTAGTACAGCGAAGTGGACGGATCATAAGTCGACCATGTGCCGGTGCTTAATTCCGTGAAATCAAATACGCCGGTCAGGGACTCTCCGCCAGCGGTGTTTTTGCCAGCCAGGGTCTCAAAAAAGTTGGAGATATAGTATTGGCCATCCGCTTTCACTACTGCCCTGACAGTGGAGGTGCGTGAGTTGTTGGTGCTGGGGGCGCCGATCACAAAATCGATCTTGCTGTCGGCGTCAAAGCCGGTGGCTGAGTCCACTTGGCCCAAGGCCAGGAGAGCAGCTTCTATAACACGAATGGTACCGATATTCTCAGACTTGTTACCTTCCGTACCTATATCCACTTTCACGCGAAGCTCATCGTACATCAGGGGATCGGTGTACGCAGAATTGATATTGTTATTCAGGCCCGTGGAAAAATACATATTCGTAGTGCCAGCGGTGGTGGCAATCTTCGATTGATAATTGACAAACGGGCCATTCACGAGGTTTGTCGCTGTGGTCTCGCTTGATAGCCGAGTGGCGTAACCTCCATAGACTTCCGGGCCGGTATAGCCGGACATGGTCTGGAGTGTAAAGGTAGGTGCGCTTGCGGCACCAACGACCAGCGGCGGTGTGGCGACATTCAGACCTAGGGCAGGGCCGGTCAGGGGCATGGTTTCCGAATAGTCGCGAAGGCCAGTTTGCTGTACCGAGCCATCCGTAGCGCGGAAGGGATGATTGCCATATTTCATGTTGTAATCACCGGCGTTCCATGTAATTTGCACCCCGGTGTAATCTTCCGTTCCCTGAATGTAGCCGTAACCTTTTCCTGAAGGATATTCCACGGGCTGACTCACTTTTGATGAGTCGAATTCGAACACCGAGGTGGCCCCAAGGGCTGGGAGCGAAGCCAGCGACAGAACTGCGGTGGTCACGATCCATTTCGATGCAGTTGACATTTCAACCTCCTTCAAAAAAGTTTCCAAACAACGAATCACGTGGTTTCAAAGGGTCCAACAAGAACCCGATTGGTCGATGGGGCGGCAACGGAGTTGCCGGGTTTGAGTTGACAGAGAAGCTTGGTATACGAAGGCACCTTTTCCCCGTGTGCCAGCAGGGGGGCCAGCTCGGCGATACGGCGGCCCATGTTGTAAAGCGGGATTTCGATGGTGGAAGTATTCAGCCCGGCAAACCAGGCGCTGGCTTCGGGGGACTGGTCGATGGCAACCATGGAAATATCCTGCGGGATCTGCCAGTTCATCCGCCGCATGGCCATGCCGGTGGCACGGACGATCTTGGCACTGCCACAGATCAGACCCGTGGGCTGGAGATGGTTAATCTGCGCACAATAT
>JAAUTM010000008.1 GCA_012031455.1 Phycisphaerales bacterium | reverse complement strand
ACGAGGATTCCACCATGAAAACCACGATGAAATGCAACGCTCACTCTGCTGGTGATGATGTCTCGCTGATGATTGTCAGCGGATGCACGACACCGCCTGCTGTCCAAGACGGACCCGCTGCTCATCGGTGACTACCCCAACGTGGTGGTGCTCGAAGGTCTGCGTGACAAGCTGGTCGTGGCTCAGCCGGTCATCACGAGATCGGTCAATGGCAGGCCGCTGGCCGTGGCTGTGCCCGTTCGGCGCACGAGCTGGACCGGCGACATCCCCATTCAATATCGCTTTGAGTTTTACGATGCGGACATGAGGCCACTCGAACCCATGCCCGACTGGCAGGTGATGACCATGTCACAGGCTCAGGTTCTGCTGCGTGGCAATGCGCTGGATGACACGGCTGCCAACTGGCGTCTGGTACTTCGCCCCGCACGCTGATCTATTCAAGAAACTGTTTCATAACTCAGTTCACGGTGGGGCGGGCGTCCCTCCTGCCAATGGGCGCAAGCCCATTTCGAACTACCATTGTCGATCAACATGAGCCTTCGGTTTATTGGCAGGCGAGACGCCTGCCCCACCGACACGTGCCGCACCCAAACCAGTGATGAAACAATTTATAAACAACTCGGCGATCAACCTTCGTGAATCGCCTTGGCCATCGCCTGCAGGTGGGCTGGCGTGGTGCCACAGCAGCCACCGATGATGCGCACCCCGCAGTTGCGAAGTTCTGCAACCATGGCCGCCATTTCATGGGAAGTGGCCGGGTGAATGACCTTGCCATCGACCAGGATCGGTGCCCCGGCGTTGGGCTGGATCATCACCGGCACATCGCCTGCCGCCCTGACCATTGCCTCCGCCAGTCGCTGATAATCTTCCAGCGACAAGCCCGTGCCACAGTTGGCACCCACCACCGTCGCCCCCGCATCGATGGCCGCATCCATCGCCTGCTTCACACCGGTCCCCATGATGGTGCGAAATCCGCCTGACTCGGCATCCTCCGCCTTGCCAAAGGCATAGGTTGCCAGCACCGGCCAGTCGCCGATGCTCAAGGCAGCTTTCACCGCCAGCACCACTTCCGCAGGGTCCACCATGGTTTCCACTAAAATCGCATCCGCTCCGCCAGCGTGCAATGCCGCACATTGTTCGGTGAATATTCCCAGCAACTGATCTGCTGGCATGTCGCCCACCGGTTCGATGAATCCGCCGAACGGCCCGACATCGCCCAGCACCCATGCTGTTTTTCCACTTTCCATCACGGCCGTGCGAGCCCAGTTTGGCACCAGCCTGATTGAGTTCATGCACCTGCGTTTTTAGCCCATGACGTTCCAGCGCACAGCTTGTCCCGCCGAAGGTGTTGGTCGTGACCAGATCGCAGCCGGCCTCTAGGTAGGCTTTGTGGATGGCGGTTACATCCGCTGCTCGCTCAATGTTCCACCCTTCACCGCAATCTGCTCCGGTCAAGCCAAGCTTCATGAGCTGGGTACCCATCGCTCCATCACACACCAGCAGACGGTCGCGCAAGATCCCGTTCAGTTCCATCCGTGTCATGGTTGACCTCCAATGGGGTTAACGCACTTGTTTGGCCCGGCGATACATGCCACCTTGATATTGGCATCCGATGGCAACATAGGAAGATTTCATCCATCACGCCAATTGCATCACTGCCAGCTTATGCCATCGAGCATGGCCTGCAAAACCTGCCCTGACTCAAAATGAGTTTCCATCAGCGCTCGTGCAGCCGCACAGTGTTGCGGGTAACGATGCAACACTTCCCGGATGCCTGCCACTGCTTCATCCACATTGGTATATGCGATCAATCCCTCACCGCAGGGCAGCCAGTTGGAAAAGCCTGTGTCCTGCACCACCACCGGCCTGCCGCTTGCCATGTAACAACAACTGCGTTCGCTGAACCAGCCACAGTTCGTGGTGACATAACCATGCTTGGCGACCGACCACTCGCCCAGCGATCGTTGCAGGTACGCCTGATACAACCACGGATTGGCGGTCACCTGCAAGGGGTTGCTGATGAGCCAGCCTTTTTGTGCCAGCAGCCTGGCCGCATCATCCCCGGTCATCGCCAGTTCCATGGTCTGCGGAGCCACTAAGCTCGGCAGGTTTTCATAGGGGCCAAAGGATTTGGATTTCATGCCATACGAGACACCCTGATATTCCCGGCTTGTGTAGCTGTCCCACTGCATCACCGTGGTCAGTGGCAATGCCTCCTCCAATTTGGGTGGCTCGGTCACCGGCCAGAGGTCCACGCACACCGGCTGTCTGGTGGGTTTCCATGGGAACCATCATCGGGCACGGTGCAACCGGGTTTGCCAAGGTTCACCCCGAACGAAAAAAATTGATTGTGCAGGTCCGTGCGTGCCTTGAACCATGGGTCGGTCAGATGCCTGACCTGCGTGAAGACCGGGTCGGTGTCGACATACACCCGATTGGGGACCTGCGCCCACGGGCCACGCAGCGGGTTGATGCCTGACAGATTGATGATCAGGTCGGCGGACCTGGCCAGTTCAGCAGCACGATCACCGGCGGGGCCATGCCACTGATTTTGATGAGCATCGAAATAACCCCAGCGTTCGCCCAGGCCGACCCTGCTCATGAGTACCGAGGTAAAGTGCAGGCCATAGGTCGGGTCAGCATCGGTGAGGTTGCGACGGGGGTCATAGCAACTGGGCCAGTCTTCGCTGTCCTCGAAATACCAGACATCCATGCCCAAACGCTGCAAACCAATCGCATACTGCACGTGATGCCAGGCGTACCCTGCCAGTGGTCCCCGTACGATGTAACCAAGCACAATTACACGCATGATCACTCTCGTTCCCTATGCCAACCAATAATCACCCCTTGCCCTGCGAACGACTCGACACTGCTTGCTCGGCGTAGCTTATTCAGCGCAGCGCATCTTCAATTAATTTCGCCAGCACTTTTCCGGCATCAAAATATTCATGGGCGATATCCAACGCAGCCTGCGCTTCGCCTTCGGGGTCGGTCAAAACTTTTCAATCCCTGCCAGGGCGCTGTTCATGTCGGTGAAAGCATGAATCCCATGCCCAGCCGGGATCACACTGGAAAAGCCCGTGTCCTGCACCACCACTGGCACACCCAGCGCCAAAAAACAAGCTGATCGGCAACTGAACCAGCCAGTCCGACCTGCCACGTATGCGTTCTTGGCCACGCTCCATTCACCCATGGCCCCGGCCAGATACTTGCGGTAATCCTCCGGCGTGCTGCTCACCGTCGTCGGGTCCACCATGCTCCAACCCATGCTGCGCAACTGCTCCACGGGTGCCCGTCCCGACATCGCCAGTTCAAGGGCTGGCAGCGGTTGCTGCTCATAGTTTGCTTTCAAAAGCTCAGCCAATCTCCCCGGTAAATCCATGAACTTTTGGAACTCCACACTCTTGCCCCAATACTGCACCCCGCGCACCATCGGCCCTTTCTGCGCTGGCTCCCACGAAGCCACCGTCGCCAGCGCCTGCGCCGATCCTTGACCGTCAGGCGATGATCTGCAAACCGATCCAGCACCACCGGCTGACGGGTTGGCTGCCAGTGAAATATCTCCGTGGGTATCTTGCAATCGGGCTTTCCGATATTTTCCCCGAAGGTGAAAAACGCATCATGCCGACGAATGTCATCGATGCGTTTGCGTGTCTGCTCATCCACATGTCCCGCTGCGTAATCGGGGATCGATGCCTGGGTGTACATCGGGTCGCTGTCGATAAATGCCACGCGCCGTGCTGCAAAGTATTCTTCGCGCATCCAGCAGGTCGCCGAGATGTTCAAAACAAATCAGCACCTTTGCAGAATGCCGCTACCTCCTCCCAGTTGCGTCCAAAACATCGATTCTCCGCATCCCGGTAAAACCAGCGGTCGGCCAGCTCCGGCGTGACCCGCTTGATCGACTCGGCCAGTATCCTCGCATTGTTTGTGCCATCGCCCACAAATGTTTGTACCGTCGGGTCGTAGCACCACTGGCCGGTGTCCTCGATGAACAGCACCTCATGACCAAGCTGGTGCAGGCCCAGCGGGTATTGCAGATAATCCCAGAACACCCCGCCCAAAGGGTAGGTTGCTGCCAGTCCGGTCACCGCAATACGCAGTCGCTGGCTCATGCGCCGGTCTCCTGAGCCACCACGTTCATCGCTTCGCGCAGGCTCTTTTCCACCAGTCGTCCGTTCTCCACAGCCACCACCCGATCGCAGTAGCGCAAGGTGCTGGGGCGATGCGTGATCAGGAAACAGGTGCGCCCCTGCATGAGGCGCTGCATGGCTTCCATGATTTCGCCTCGGTCTGTACATCCACCGAACTGGTCGGTTCGTCCATGATCAGCAGCGGTGCATCTTTGAGGAACGCCCTGGCCAGACTGATGCGCTGGCGCTCACCCCCCGAAAGACTCATGCCCCGTTCACCGACCTGCGTGTCATAACCCTGCGGGAACGCCCGGATAAATTCATCGGCGTGTGCGGCCTGTGCTGCGGCGATGATTTCCTGCATCGAAGCATTCGGTTTGGAATAGGCGATGTTCTCAGCGATGCTGCTGGAAAAAAGTACCGGTTCCTGCAGCACCATGGCAAACTGCTTGCGCAGATCTTCGAGCTGGTAATCCCGTACATCCAAGCCGTCGAGTTTCACACTGCCCGACAATGGGTCATAAAAGCGAAGCAGCAGCGATACCAATGTGCTCTTGCCCGCTCCGGTCCGTCCGACGATGCCGATGCGCTCACCAGCCTGCACCTGCAGATCCGCATCCTGCAACACCGAATTGTTGCGGTCACCCCCGTAAGCAAACGACACCCCTTGCACCAGCACTTCACCACGTGCCCGGTCCAAGGTATGGGCGCCTGCTTTTTCAGGAACATCGGGAGATTCATCCAGCAGTTCAAACGCCCGGTCCACGGAGACCAGTGACCACTGGATGTCCGCCATCTTGCGGGTGATCTGTTCCAGCGGGGCATACAACTGGGCGGTGTAGCTCATCACCATCCACAGGTGACCAGCGGTGAGGTTGCCTCCCAGAATGTCCCGTGCACAAAATAAAGCACCACTGCTGCCCCCAATGCTGTGGTGAACTTGATGCAACCCGCCAGTCCACTTTCGGCCAGTGCCAGCCGAAGCTTGGCACGCACGGTTGATTGGCTGCGTTGGATGAACCGCTGTTTTTCATCGTCCTCACGACCAAAAGCCTTGACCACGCGAATGGCGGTGAGCACTTCCTGTACCACCTTGAGGGCATCAGCCTCCTGCTCCTTGACCTCCCGGTAGCGTTGTGCCCCCAAACCTCGGAAGAGCCGGGGAATTACCACCAGCAGCGGGGCCACCGCCAGCGCCACCAGCGCCAGCTTCCAACTGATCAGCCAAAGCACCGTGAACATTGCCAGCAGCGAGACCAATGCGGAGCAGAACGGCCCGATGCCATAAATCATGATCCACTGAATGCTCTGTGTGTCGTACTGAATCCGGTAGATCGAATCACTGGTCCCGCGTGAATCGTGAAATGAAGCGACAGGCGCTGGGCGTGGGCAAAGAGCCGGGAGCGAAACGCCAGCGTGAGCTGTTCACCGGTGTAGGTGCATAGCACGTGGCGCAAGGCATCCTGCACCATGGCCAGGATCGCCAGTGCCAGTTGCAGAATGACCGCCAGCAATACGAACCCCATCTTGTCCCACTGACCGGGTACCAGATTTAATAACCAATCAGGCAATGCCGGTTTGTCCGTGACTACGTTGAGCACCATCGCCACGGGCAGGGGTGAGGCGAGTATCAAAACCCAGGTGAACTGATCCAATAGAAAAATCGCAATCAGTTGCGGCCCCATCGGCCGACCCAGTTGAAGCATGCGTTTGAGCGTGGTGATGTTGCTACGGGTGTTCATGGCTACGGGCCGACATCAGCTCTCACACTTTGTTGCCTGCATCGCTCGCTGGCTCGATAGGGGACATGGAATCTTTGGGTTGCTGGTCCTCCTGCACGGGAAGCGGAGCGGGTGTCGGCTGATCCTGCACAGCCTTCACCACGGGGCAGACCAGCGCGACGATGGCGCCCAATGCTGCCCCTGCTTCCCGGTAAGCCTTGAGCGACCCGAACCCCGCAGCAAGACCCAGCACCATCGCCGGGACATACGCAAGGTAATTCCCCGCATGCCAGGCAAAGATCCCCGCCAGCCAGGCCAGCATGACAAACAACACGATCATGCCCAGTCCCACTGGTGACCATGTGGGCCAGATTCGAAACAATAGTTGCTGACGACCCTGGCCATGTTCCTCGATGGCCATGCGCAGCCGTGCCCCTCCCAACAGCCCGCCTGACACGCGCATATCCCAATGGTCGTAGTCGCCGCCACGGCGGACGGCCGCACCATTTCTCTCCAGTGCATCCTCAATCGCCAATAGGTGCTGCTCCGGGCTGCTCCAGGTTTCCCGCCACAGAGCCAGACGCTGCATGCGGGGAATCACAAAATGACTGTTGCCACGGTGACGCAGCGGATGAAGCCCCAACAGGGTTCGACCATAAAACCGCACCATCGGTTGCAGCAGATGCAGGAGAGCCGTCAGGGCATGTTTACCAAGCTGTTTGGACATCACCTTTTCACGGTTGATGAAAACCGCACGCACGCCCCCCATCGCAGCCTGACAGAGCGGCGCCATCAATGCCAGAAGCAGTAACGGAAATGCCAGCAGCAGGGCGGCCAGAAGGTGCCCATGAATGAAATCACTGCCAGGGCCGCGATCACCAGATACCAGTCTGGCATGGCTGGCAACATGCTGAAAATATCCGGGGCAGGTTCGTAAAGTGACTGAAACGGTGCCAGCCCCCACATGCCCTGATAATCCGTCCCGGTGCCAGACGGAACATCTGCAAGGCCCCACGTCCGTAGATGCGACCGATCCAGGGTATGTGTCCCGCGGCGTTGTATTTGCCCGGCCATTTCTTTTCCAACATCGCCTCGGCCCGGCCGTAGTTGGTCTGTTGTTTGAGATATGCCTTCATCGAATTACGACGATGATGCCAGACCATCGCTGCCGGTGAAAAGCCGATGGTTCCCCCGGTGTCCTGCAGTCGCCAGCAGCAATCCACATCGTCCCCGGCTATGCGGAAGGTCCCGTCAAAGCCCTGCACCGCCAGCAAGGCATCCCGCCGTACCGAAAAATTACAACCGGGAATGTGCTCGGCGATTTCATCGGTGATCAGCACATGGATCGGACCGCCCGGAGAATTGGCCACGCAGTCGGCAATCGGACCATCACCCGGTGGGGGAATGTTGGGGCCGCCCACCGCCACATGGTTGCTGGTCATGTAAGTATGGGCCAGGTAATGCAGCCAGTGCGGGTCTGGCCGGGCATCATCATCCAGATAGGCAATGATCTCCCCGGTGGCGTTTTCCATGCCGACGTTGCGGGCACGGGACAGCCCCTGATTGGGGGTGCGAATCACCATGAAGCCGTATTCTTTGGGGATCTCGCCCACCCCGTCGGTCGAGCCATCGTCAATGACCAGCACTTCAAAATCGGGGTAAGTCAGTTCACGCAGACCTTCGCAACAATCACGGATCAGCCGTTTGCCGTTGTAGGTACACACGACCACGCTGATGCGCGGCCACTGACGATCGGCGGGAAAGGGCACCTCCGAATAAACTTTTTTCACCGCTTCCAGTGCTGGTTTGGGCTTACGGTCACGGGTGGTCAGGCCGAAGGCCCAATCGGTGATCTCCGCTCCGCCGCGATACCACTGGTCTGTCCAGGCAAAGACGAACACCCCGGCACAACCGGCATCAAAGCCTGTTCGTAATTGCCATGCCAGGGAAGCTGCCTGCTTTTCCTCGCCGTTGCGCAGGCTGTCGAGTCCGAGTTCGGCCATGATCAGGGGCCGATCCCCCGCGTGGCTTTGCAGCTTCGCAAGGTAGCGGGTGAGCTTGTCCCAGTCTTCGAGGTACACGTTGAAACTGACGAAATCCAGAAACGGCAGGCGCAGGTATTCCGTCGTGGGGAAGTTGACGTAGGTCACCAGGCAGTGCGCGTCTTCACGCTTGACCATGCGATAGAGCCGGTGCAGATACCGCTCCACCTTCCGGGCGCCGTGCCAGCGCACGATGCTGGAGGGAATTTCATTGCCGATGGTAAATGCCAGCAAAGCCGGGTGCCCCGAACAGGTTCGCACCATCTTCCGGCAACGATCCAGAATGTCACGGGCGAGTTTGCGGTCATCCAGAAATGCGACGTGTTCTTCCCAGGGCAATCCCACCATGACCCGCAGGCCGTGCTTTTGGGCAAGGTCCAGCAACCAGCGTGGCGGGATGGTGTAGGTTCGGACGGTATTGATGCCCGCAGCCATGATCGCTGCGAAGTCGGCATCGACCTGAGCGGTCGCCCGTATTCATTGCCGTAGCTGTCCGGGGCAAACGGCCGTAGGTCACGCCCTTGATGTAAAACTTTTCATTCCCGACCCAGAGAAATTTCCCGCGCACTACCGGTCGGGTAAAACCGCGAGCCGGAGTTGGCTGAGTGCTGGTTGTATTGGAAGCAGCCGGTGTGGCCATGGTGGGTGGGGATACAAAAATGTCCTCAACGTCCCGTCATCATACCCGATCCAGAACATTTCAACGAGCCATTTCCTCAACTGATCATCAGCCGTGGGTGAGGTTGTGCTCAGGGCATTCCTGATTGGTTCGTCGTGGATGGCTGGGAATGCTCAGGGCTGACTCTCTTCATCCTCAGCACTTCGGCCTTCTTCCACAAATCCAGTTCGCTTTTTGAGCGGTCCCAGCGCCAGGGGTTCCGTGTTTACCTCCCCGGTCAATAGCTGGTGAATCCACATGGCGATGCGTGGGTACATCGAAAGAGTCTGATCGTATTCACGCTGATTCATCGGCAGGAAATCCTCGATGGTCACCAGATACAGACTCAATTTCGAAGCCACGGGTATCGCCAGACTGCGCCCGCTCCGCACCGTGGCAAGCACCCCATCCCCCTGGGCCAGGGTTTCCGCACGGTCAAAAACCATGTCCACAAACGCTTGATCCGTGAAGGTATCAGCAGCTTCCAAACCGGGGATCGCTGGCACCGTCAGTTGTTCTGCTCGCACCTCACGCCGCTGGAAAGAACCCGTGGTTTTACGCACAAGCCCCAGGCTCTGAGCCAGTTCATCCAGATTCTGTGTCTCGAGTCGCTGCAACCATGAATCAGTGTCCTGCGACAGGCTTTGATAGGCTGTGAGCAAGCGGGCATCTCGCTCCACCTGCGGAACGATACTTCATCCAATGAAGCAGGACTGCGGGCTGGCTCAGCAGCGATGAGACGGAAAGATAAAGATGATTTTGTTCACTCCACCATCGGGTCCGCAGCGATGCTGGTCTGCAAACGCATCGTCAAAAGCGGGTTCTCGGGAGAAGGGGAAAGCTCCCGGGCACTCATGACATAATCCGTGAAGCGGTGCTGTTGACGCAGGGTTTGATTGGCTCCGCCGTACACCCGGCTTGATCCGATGCCCGGCAATTGGGCCAGTTGATCCGGGGTCAACCAGTTTCCATCCAGCCGTACCACCGTGGGCAGCACCTTGAAATTATCCTGAAGCTCCGCAGCCACCTGTGCCAGGGACTTGGGGACCCAGCCGCTGGTATCCCAGTACCCCCCGGCCTTGGGCAGCTTGCGGGAGTCTTCTTCCAAAATCCCCTGAGCTTCCTTGAGCAATCGTGATCCGAGTTCCCCGGCTCGCTTTTGGCGAAGCTCGGCGATGATCTGCGTTCTAACCTGTGCGTAGGGCAGCGGATTCTCATCCACCACCTTCACTTCACCCACCTGCATGTTGGCAGGCAGGTATTGCTGTTTTGTTCGCCTGGTAATACGCCAAAGCATCGGCCTCATCCACCTGCACCGCCGACATCAGCGAAGCAGGCACGATTTCAAGATATTCCAGCTTCACCCGGTTGGGCTGCCGATAGCCAAAACCATAAGGCTTGCCTTCACCGGGCAAGATATCTTTGTATTCCTCAAACAAGCTCATCAACTCGGCCTCACGAGGCGCGGGGAACTTGTCCTTGGAACGTTCCGCAGGAATACGCACCAGCGACAGGCGAACCTTGGCACCCTGATCGTGAAGGAAGTGTTGTACCAGAGGCTGACTGAGTCTTGGTGATGGGGTGACTGACCACGCCAACTGGCTGGCTTCGAGCATGGATTGTTCCACGGCCTGCCGTGCTGCGGGGGAAATGTTGGCAGCCGAGCCGCCTTCCTCCATGGTCTTGCTGATCTGGGCATAGGCCTGGTTCTGAAGCTGCTGGGCCTGCAACATCGCCTGCGTTCGCGCCAGAGGTGATACGGTGCGCAAACCCAGCGCCAGTTCCTGATACTCTTCCACCAGCAGCCAGTGCCCCACCGCACGCCGGATGAGTCCGGTGGAAACCCCCATCTGAATCGCTGTGTTTTTCAAGGCGATTTCATCCAGCCCGCGCAAGGCCAGCATCTGACTGATTTCCAATTGACCGACTTCAAGCCCGTGCTTGCGAGCATCATGCATCGCCAGCATCCACGCCAACGGCTCGATGGCTTCACGCGCATTGGGCCAGATTCCCAGACGATCCAGTACATAAAGGTCCGCACCGGCGGTGTCCTGATCGCCGAAGGTGATCTTGGCACCATCCAACCGGCCGATGACCATTTTCTCGCGGCTGGGACTGAACATCCGCAGCGCTGGCTCAATCAGGAAAACAATCATCAGCAGGGACCCGCCCACCACCAGCAGGTACGATTGATATTGACGGAAAAACTTGAACATTTCCGCAGTCTCCAAATCATCATTTCAAAGCATCGAAAGTGAATCAGTATAACCGGATTTGGGGTGCCACACATCTGGATACCGGGTGCCACACATCTGGGTGTCGGGTGCCATCTATGAGCAAGCCGTTGATGCGATTACTCCTCCGGCAGGCCCAGAGGGGTGATGTAGCCGGCGGTGGACAAACCTTCGGGGGTGAGTTGGAAGCCGATGAACTGCTCATCCTCGATCAGGTCGTAGCTGCCCACAAAAATCAGCCGCCAACCGGGGATTTTTCGTTCCAGCGCACCGCGCACTTCGCGTGATTCGCTGCGGTTGACATCGTAGGTGTACGTCATGCTCAGGGCATAGCGCGTGGTAAGTTGATAGGTCAGGTTGTATTCCAGCAACTTTTCGCCCAGTGGATCGATGTCCACATAGCTGATGCCTTGAATCAGCCGGGGGTCCAGATGCATCGACAAACCTACCGGCGCTGGCAAGCTGGTTGCTGTCAAAGTTATGAATGATTTCCACCACGCTGGCCAGATGGTCGGTGATGGACCAGAGCAGGTTGCTGTAGAAGTGGTTGCCGCCCAGGCTGTATTCCGGTCGGTATCCAAAGTAACGGGCAATCGCAGCGTTGGTGGGGGCATCTCCGGAGCGATGCACCAGATCGGTATCCAGCACCATCCAGTCCACATCGCGCCACTGGCCGGGTCCGCCTCGCTGGGTCTGCAAGGTGTTGCGCATGCCCCAGCGAATGCCCGAACCTTCGCTCAAGCCTTCCACATCATCGTCATACACCGGGATGTCTTCGGGGTTGTAACTTGAATAGATATGGAACACATCCACCCTTGGCTCAAGGATGTGCCTCATCCGATGCAGGTTCAGCACGCTGGATTCCACCTGGTCATAGGTCGCCGAAAACTGAGTGTGAAACCGTGTACCCACCTGCCCCATGAGTCGAACCTGATCATCTTCACCGGCAAAGGCCTGGAAATCGTTGTCATAAGCCGTCACCCGGCCTACGACGTATGGCGTGGCATTGATGGTGCCGAGTTTGACCGGGGCCGCCACCTCATGCCGTGTATCCACCCGGTAGCGCCAGTCTGTGGGGATGTTCAGCGTGTTCTCAACATGGTTGGCAAAACTGGTTGTCGCCAGCGGGATGCCAAAACGATTGATGCTTTGCAGGTTGGTGAACCCGCGTTGTGCGGGGTTGTCATTGCCCGGTGTGATCTGCATGCGTGACAGCCGGGTTTCCCCGAAATAGGTCAGCCGATCTTCCCAGAAACTCGTGCCGATCATGTGGTACCCGATCTCCGGCAACTTATCGACGACATACCCCGGCGATTGCAGTGTCGTGGCCTGCGTGGTGAAGTCGTTGATGTCGTAACTGGTCAGCACCGTGAACGCCCAGTCATCCTGCTGTTTCTTCAGGTACGCGGATGTCTCCCACTGCTTATCACTGGCACCAAGGTCCCGGAATAAGGAGTCCAGAAACATCGGGTCCGAGGCATAGCCGAACTCCAGCGAAAGTTCCCAGTCCTCGGGTAAGTACTGACGATGCTGCCAATCCACAAACCCGCGCTGATACCATCGTGATAATAC
>JAAUTM010000007.1 GCA_012031455.1 Phycisphaerales bacterium | reverse complement strand
TGGTCTTTTTAACCTGCTTTGCCAGCTACCGCCTCTATCAGTATGGATGGTTCCGGCCGGCGACTTACCTCTTCATCGGTGGGCTGACTCTGACCGTTGTCTCTTTTATGGCCTGGTCCATCGCCGATTTTTCCACGGGAGCGGCTTATCTGCTTCTGCTGGTCGTAGCGATGGCGGGCCTGTTCAAGATTCTGTTTGCATACGGAGGCTACGGACGCCGGTTCCCGTTGATCGCGCAGGCCATCGGTTCATCTACCAGGTAGACGCGGCGGGCCCCGGCCCGCTCGGCCGAGTTGAGCACCGCCCGTTTCTCGAGGCCGTGATGCCCGAGGGCACGGCGATGACCACCCGGGGTTGAATGAAAGGACGATTGCCCGTCACCTTGCGGATGAAATAGGAAAGCATGGCCTCGGTGACACGGAAGTCACTGATGACGCCATCCTTGAGCGGACGAATGGCGGTGATGGAGCCGGGGGTTTTGCCCAGCATTTCCTTGGCGACCCAGCCCACGGCATACGAGCCATCGCGGAGTTGGAGCACCTGTTCGGTGCCTTTTTTGACAGCCACGACCGAAGGCTCATTGAGCACAATACCTTCGCCACGCACGCACACCAGAGTGTTGCAGGTGCCCAGGTCAATGCCCAGGTCCATACTGAACCAGGAGAGGAATTTATCGAATGCGATCAAAGCCGGTCGTCCCTTATGTCCCTTGCACCGATGAATACCACTTGATTACCGAATCATCATCGGCTTATTAAGCCAGATCGTACCAATTTGGCACGGATTGAAAAGCCAAAAACCCAGGCACAAACGCACCTGGGTCGTGTTCTGCGCCGCAAGCCCCAAAAGATTCACTCCCCGCCGACCAAGGCAAAGGGATTGCCCGTCCCGGTCATGCTGATGTTTTTGTAGCCGACGTAACCAATACCCGCCAGCAGCATCAACATGGATACCAGGGCCAGTACCGTGTAAACATTGCTTTTGGCAGGGACGGAGGCAGTGGGTGTGTTCATCTGGGTCATGGGTCGATCCTTATGGAATTGATGCGACCAAAGCAATCGCAATCATCATGTCGAGCGGGCTGGAGCGTTTCCTGCTGTTAATGCGTGGTGCCTTGTATCGCAGGCATCAGATCATTCAATTCTTCGATTCGCAACATGCGGATGTCACGCACCGATGATGAGAACCAAGGCAACTTCTGGGCAAGATCAATGGCGGCAAGGACACAGGTCACGGCGTTGACCTCATTACCTCCGAAGTATGTGCTGCCCTGCTGCCATGTAAACCCATGCTCCCGAAGTATCTTGCGTATTTCCATGTAGGCGTTGTTGTAGGGATCGCCGTATGCGTTCCGGAGAGCTTCAATATCCATGTCGAACGCGATGGCATACATACGGGTGTTTTCCGGAAGCGAAGAGGGAAACGTTGATGAAGGCGAAGGGTTGAGTTTTTGGCTGATCAAGGTCGTCATCGGAATACTCCTTATGCGACATTGTAGCTCTGAAAACCAACACCACGTTCACACCGCCCTCACCCTAACCCTCTTGGCAGAGGGAATCGATCTTCAAAACACGCCGCTCATCACCCGGTCGCCGGTGGACAGGTTGCCCTGGGTCAGTTCGACCCGGCCCACAGCTTCGCGGTCGCTGACGGTCATGATGATGAGGTTGCCCATGAACTTGTTGTCACGGTAAATCATGAACTTGGTGTTGGGCGAAACCTTGTCAGCCTTGCCGAGGTTGATCTGAGCAAAGGTCTGATCGCCGACCTTTTCGATCTTGGTGATCTGGCCACGCACGGGCACGGCCGTCTGCACCGCTTCCACCACCTGAGCATCCGTGCTGCTGACGTTGGTCAGCCGATCACGAATGTCCTGAGGCACTTTGGTCCACAGATCGCTGATCTTGCCTTTTTCCTCATCGAGCTGAGCCATCTGCTCGTTGAGCCGGCGAACCTGACGGTTGTAGGCTTCCACCTGGTTCATCAGTTCGTTGTTACGGTCTGCCAGTTCGATGGCACGGGTTTCAAGCTTGACCGCAGAGTCACGGCGCTGGGTCAGTTCCTTGAGCGAGGCATCAAGGATGGCCTGGTTCTGCGACATCGCAGCGGAGAGGCCCGAGACCTGTGCTTCGAGCTTGGCGGTATCGCGCCGGGCCGAGGACAGTTCCGCCCGCACCTGGGCAAGCTGGTCTTCCGAAGCCTTGACCTGAGCGAGCTTGGCGTTGATTTCATCGGCGTAGGTCTTGGCCTGTTTGTCCCACTCACCCTTGAGCAGGTTGAGTTCGCCCTGAATCAGCCGGGCTTTGGCATCGGCGCCATCGCGGTCGGCTTTCATGTCGTCGTATTTTTTCTTGAAGTTTTCTGTGTTGGCGACAAAGGCAATCACCAGGGCCACCAGGGCCACCGACAACACATTCACCAGGACCACAAAGACTTTGGTGAGAACGCTCAAGGCGGCCTCCTTACGAAAAGATCATGACAGGGTTTGAATCCATGAACGATCAGGCACCTTGCCCGATCCTGCTTGTGCATTATGGCGCGGTACAGGAAACCTTGTCAAACCGGAGGTTGCAATTAATCCTTGCAAGATGGTCCCAGCCAAGTCCGCTGTTCCCACGCCAGGCACCCGGTCCACCCCGGAATCCCCCCTGATATTCCCCGGGAAAACTTATGGATTACGCGTCAGGATACGCTGTTTATCAAGCCTTGAGTGCAGCCCGGCGGGCGGCAGCCTTATCCGCTTCCATCACCGAGGCTTCCTTGTTTTTGCGCAACTCTTCCACAGACTTGATTTTCAAACGAGCTGAGCCTTTCCACTGACCGAGCTTCACACGTGTCCCCTGTTTCACATGTTGATCCAGTCGTTTTTGGGCTTTGCTGATCTCCCCGGCTTTTTCGTATTGAGGCAGCCACTGTGCCTGGGCGACCAGCATGTGATCGGTCAATTGCCAGATTTCTTCAGGGTTGCACACCGCGCCCACCAGCGGATCATGCAGCATGGCCTGCTTGAGCAGCGTGACATCGGCCCCGAGTGCCGCGTCCTTGGCCATGCGCTGAACGTTCACGCTGGCCATGCACGTGGCAGCACAAGCCTGGGGCAGGGCACCGATGGGGGTCATGTGGATGCCGAATTTATCCACGTAGCCGGGGGCTTCAATGATGCAATCATCAGGAAGGTTGCTGATTATCCCGCGATTGCGCACATTAAAGTGGCCCCGGTACACCCGACCGGTTTGCATCGCTTCGATGATGTAGGACCCATGTTCACTGGAACGTTCTTCGGAAGTGATAGGTTTGCCAGCCTCAGCCAGCCACTTGGGGAAGTCGGTCTTGAACCAGTTGCGACCTTCGGTACAGACGCGCAGGTACCCGCCGGTCTCACCATTGATCCACGAAGACAGGTCGATCCACTTTTTTATTTCACGGGGTCGCTTGCGATACCAGGGCAGATACTCGGACAGGTGGCCGTTGGATTCCGTCGAGTAAAACCCAAAACGGCGCAGCACATCAATGCGTACCTTTTCGGTTTTGCTCAGCCCCTTGTGTTTCTCGAAAGCTTCGAGCAGTTCATCAGCCTCGACCTTTCGGCCTTTGTATCGGATGTCGATGTACCAGGTCTGATGGTTGATCCCTGCACAGATGATGTCCACCAAATCACGGTGCGCATTTTTACGTTGTTTGGTCGGATCATCCACACGCTTGAGCAGGTGCTGTTCCCCATGCAAATCCGTCAGCACCGTGGCAATCTGCCGCCAGCCCCCTTCGACACCATGACACAGCCCCACCGTGTTCACACCCTTGCCCTGATCATAAAGGTCCAGAGCCGCCCAGGTGTTCATGGCCATGGGGTTGGCGTAATTAAGAAAAAGCACATCATCTTTGGACACTTCGTGCATGTCCTTCACGAAAGCCTGAACCTGAGCGATGTTGCGCTGGCCGTACATGATTCCCCCGGCACAAAGCGTGTCGCCCACGCACTGATCAATGCCGTATTGCAGCGGAATGTCGATGTCGGTGGCAAAGGCTTCCAACCCGCCAATGCGGGTGCAGTTGATGACATAATCCGCACCTTCCAAGGCCCGCTTGCGATCGGTGGTGCCGGTGATCTTCGCAGGCAGCTTGTTGTCAGCGATGTCCTTGACACAAAGCTGCTGCACCCTGTCGAGGTTGCGGGCATCAATGTCGTGAAAGCAAAACGGGTGTTCTGCAACTCCGGCACGGTGAGCAGGTCACGCATGAGTGTCCGGGTGAAACCCACACTTCCAGCTCCAATAAAAGTCACCTTGATGCCTTGCTGGGCCATGATGTCAACTCCATCGGGGGTTAAATAGCTTGATCGTGCTATACCCTACCATAGGTAATTAACGTGAATAATGGATACATGTGCGATTGATGGTATTATTGTGCTGGCATGAATAATTCAGGTCATAAGGTTGATGCTGCGAGCAAACCCCAAAAATCTCCGCAGTTAACCAAGGCCCATCGGCTCCTCAAAAAGGCGATGACCCACCAGCCATCTACCCTTGGTTTGCCCGCAACCTGGCAGTGGGTGACAGACAAGTTACAAGGCCAGGTTGGCGGGGTCGTAAGCCGATCGGTGGCATTTGTCAGGCAACCGGTGGGTTTGCATGCCATGATCACCAGTGCCGGGGTGGAACACCGCATCGGGCCTCATTACGACTGGCATGGCCTGCGCCGTGGCTCCGCACGTTTTGTGCTGCTGCAATACACCCTCGCAGGTCAGGGACGACTTCGATTTGAATCACAAACGAAAGTGCTTTCGCCCGGCCAGGTCATGCTGCTCTATTTCCCTCATGATCACCGGTACTGGCTTGAGTCTGGCGAGCAATGGTCTTTTTTCTACCTCTGTCTGCACGGCTCCGAAGTGGTGCGCGCCTGGCAGGCAGCGGTGACACGTTTGGGGCCGGTTTTATCGCTTACCGCCGAATCGCCCTTGATCGCCCAGGCAGCTCAACTTTGCCGATCAACCGTCGAGGGTGGACTGGATTCACCCTGGGAGGCCTCGACCGGGGCATATCGTCTGGCGATGCAGCTCATGGCTCTTGCGCTTCCGGGGGACTCGACTCAGGTGCACAACACCAGACCCATGGCCATTCAAAGGGCGATCGACTTTTGCCGCAGCCGACTGGATCACCCCATGAACGTCGAGGATTTGGCCCAGGCTGCAGGCTACAGCCGATATCATTTCACCCGCCTGTTTACAAAATCAGAAGGTTTGAGTCCCGGGATGTATATACTTCGTGAGCGTCTGGCGGAAGCGATGCGTTTGGTGCAGACCACCAGAGAGCCGGTGAAGGTCATCGCCCATCGCTGCGGCTTTGCCGACACCGCTTACTTTTGCCGAGCTTTTCGCCGCTGTTACGGGGCCTCACCCGGCAGCCTGCGCATGAGCGGCATGTATGGCTGACCCGGTACGTTTACGTTCATCCCCCACCGGCCGCGTGTGACCGAAAGTGATCAAAATCATGGCTACGCTTGCCACCACCAAGCATGGGAACATTACGGCCAGGGCCTGGCAATGGTCGATAATTCCTGCCATGGGCCGGCAAGCCTCAAAGAGCTGGCCTGGAAAGAACTTTTGATGTTGGACTGGAAGAGCATAAAAGATCGTTGGTCGCAATCCTCCCTCATGCGCTGGGCCAGGCGTAAGCCTGCGCTGGATAAACCCTGGGACCCGCAGCGGACGCTCTGGGGGCTGAAGGTGCTGGCCATTGTGGTGTTTGCTGCGGTGATCGTGGCTGGCTACCGTCCGATGTCGCGTCAGCTCAAAATGTATGTGTCGGAGAAAAAGGCACAGGTCATCACCGCTGAAAAAGTTCGGCTGGTGAATGCCCCGGATTGGATGCCGCCGGGCTTCCGCCATCGTCTGCAAGAACTCGTAGCCCAGCAATTCGCTCGGGACCCGATGGATCGTCAGGGTCCGCTCATGGCCGTGCGAGCCTTATACGAATCTGGCTGGGTAGCCCAAGTGGGGTATGTGCAGCGCGTGGCGGGGGGCGTGAAGGTCAAAGCCCTGTATCGTGAACCCAAAGCCTTTGTGAAACAAAAGCGATCACTTCGTGATGATTGATGGCGAGGCCGTGCGCCTGCCCGGTACCTATCTGGCTCAACAACTCAAGCTCATCAAATTGCCGATCATCGTGGGCGCACCCCAAGGCCCGGGGAAATATGGCACAAAGTGGGAAGACCCGTCCATGCCCGCAGCCATGACCCTCATCGATCAGCTCAAAAACGAACCTTACTACCGGCAAATCCGTGCGGTGGATGTGTCCGGGCGTGATGACATGGGCCGCCTGCGTTTGAGCCTGCGTACCGACATGGGGTCAGGTGATCTGGGGCCTGCCCGTGGGCATGGAACAACACCTGGAACCGGCAACAGATTTGAAGAAGCAGATGCTCATGGAAGTGTACCGCCGCAAGGGTTCGATCGATGCTGGCGGAGCGACGGTGGAAGTATTTGGCCCCGCCCCGTTCATCCGCCCCGCTGATGATCAGCTGGCCCGCATGTAATCAGCACCATTCAGCCCCTCCTGCCTTGTGAGCCTCGCAACTTTTCGCGTCTTTCTTAATCCACTTTCTGCTGCTGCAATTCCGCCCATGGAGTATGCTGTAACTAAGTCCCCAGCCAACCACGACGGAGCCGACCATGACGCCCAAACAGGTTCTGCAACTGGTCAAAACCAAAAAAATCGAATTCATCGATGCCGTGTACTGCGATTTCCCCGGACTCTGGCAGCATTGCACCTTCACCGCGGAGGAACTCTCCCCGCAGACCTTCACCCACGGCTTTGGCTTTGACGGTTCCTCCGTGCGCGGCTGGCAGGCCCTCAACGAAGGCGACATGCTGCTCTATCCCGTCGCCGAGACCGCCCGCATCGATCCCTTCTACCAGCACCCCACGCTCTCGATCCTCTGCGACATCAAGGACCCGGTGACACGGAAAAATTATTCCAAGGACCCCCGCTCCATCGCCCGCAGAGCTGCGGATTACCTTCGGCACACCGACATCGCCGACACCGCCTACTTCGGCCCGGAGTGCGAGTTTTTCATCTTCGATCAGGTGCGCTTCGATCAGTCCATCAACCACGCCGAGTACTTCGTCGATTCCTCCGAAGGCATCTGGAACCGTGGCAAAATGGACCCCGCCAACCTTGGCATGCAGGTCCGCCAGAAAGAAGGCATCTTCCCCTGTGCCCCCACCGATACCCTCCACGACATCCGCTCGGAAATGGTGCGCGTTTTCCGGGAATGGGGCATCCCTGTCGAAGGCCATCATCATGAAGTCGCCACCGGCGGACAGGTGGAAATCGACCTGCGCTACCAGGAACTGCTGGCCATGGCCGACACCTGCATGTATTACAAATATGTCGCCAAGAACGTCGCCGCCCGACATGGAAAAGTCGCCACGTTCATGCCCAAACCCCTCCTGGGTGACAACGGCTCAGGCATGCACACGCACTTCTCCCTCTGGAAAAACGGCACCAATCTTTTTTATGGGAAACGCTATGCCGGGCTTTCGGAAATCGGCCTCTATGCCATCGGTGGCCTGCTCAAACATGCCCCGTCCCTGCTGGCATTCACCAACCCCACCACCAATTCCTACAAGCGTCTGGTACCCGGCTTCGAAGCCCCCGTGCATCTGACTTACTCCACCCGTAACCGCGCTGCAGCAGTGCGCATTCCCATGTATCAGGACAATGCCAAAACCAAACGCCTGGAGTTCCGCTGCCCGGATCCCTCCTGCAATCCGTACCTGGCGTTTGCCGCCATGACCATGGCTGCGATCGATGGCATCCGCCATAAAATCGATCCCGGTGCCCCGATGGACAAGGACCTGGCCACCCTGCAACCTGCGGAATATCAGGCCATCGATGCCGCCCCGCGCGATCTGCACGAAGCCCTGACTGCCTTGGAACGCGATCACGATTACCTGCTGCAAGGCAACGTGTTCAGTGCCGACCTGATTCATCACTGGATTCGATACAAAACCGAAACCGAAGTGCAGGAACTCCGCACCCGTCCGCATCCTTATGAGTTCTGCATGTACTTTGATGTTTGATGATCTAAAATAAAAGCATGACCACCCTCGCCGGTCACATCCTTGTTGCTGCTCCCGATCTGCTGGACCCCAACTTTCGGCAGACGCTGGTGTTGATTGTGCAACATGGGGGGGATGGAGCTTTGGGTCTGGTGCTCAATCGACCGACCGACACGCCGTTGCGGGATGCCTGGGCACAGGTGAGTTCATCGGATTGCCAGGCCGATGGTTTGCTGCATGTGGGTGGGCCTTGCCAGGGGCCGCTGATGGTGGTGCATCAGCATGCGGATGCGGGGGAGATTGAAATTTTGCCAGCCTCCACGGATATGCAATTGCCTCAAGCACAACCGGGGGTGCATTTCAGCACCGAATCGGAAAAAGTGCAGTGGATCGTGGAACACAACCAGCGCGAGGTGAAATTTTTCGTGGGCTACGCAGGCTGGACAGCCGGACAACTGGAAACGGAGATGAAGACCGGCTCATGGCTGGTGCTCCCGGCGAGTGTGCCGCTGATTTTCAAAACCGCCCCCACCGACTGGAAGAAACTCATTCGTCGCCTGCAGGCCCCGGTGAACCCGCGCATCGTGCCCCCCGATCCATCGTGGAATTAACCCAACGGATAAAATTGAAGGACAGGATTTTCATCGAGAAGTGGCCGAGTGGGTGCCGGGGTGCCACGCAGCGCCCCGGAGGAGAAGAAAAGGGGATTAGTACATATAAACTGAATGATCATGATGTGGTGATCAAGAGCAATATATGTACTTCTCCCCTTTTTGTACTTCGTCTCCCGTAAGGGCTGTACTCGTACCGGTCCGCCAGATCGCCGAGGACCGAACCGAGCTGCATGTCCTTTGCATGCTGGCTGCCGATGAGCAAGCCAAGGATATTATAGTTGAAAAGCTTGCAGGAATAAAGTCCAAGGTCCAAGGTCCAAGGTCCAAGGTCCAAGGTCCAAGGTCCAAGGTCCAAGGTCCAAGGTCCAAAGTCCAAGGTCTAAGGTCCAAAGTCATAAGACGGATCGGACATAAACCAAGGAACCACAGATTGGCACGATCAGTCACTCGCGGCACTGATGGGCACACAGCGCCCTGCGCTGCGCTCCGGGTCGCAGTGTGGCACCCGACAACCAGACGCGACAAGTCGCGGCGCTAACCGATACGATTGACTTGGCCACTCGACCACTGCATTCACCCACGCTTGCGCTTCGGGCTGGTGCATGAAGATGGTGGGTCCACTCGCCGACTCGCTTGACCTACCCTGCGCTGCGGTCTCCGCGATCTCAGCGGCAAGATTTCCTGTCCGGGGGGCGGCCCAAAATTTTTTCAACAGGGCAGTACAATATCGGACAAGTGGGTAGAATATTTCCAAGCTCAAAGAACAGTAGGGCTTTGTGCCGATGGTGTTAGGGGACTGGGAATCCTGTTCATGGGAAATGGGATTCGTATCATCAATTGGGGTTCGTATCAGGAGTATCAGCTTCCATGATTTATTCCAATGCCTGTGCATATGCGATACGTGCCATGACCCGCCTGGCCATGGTTCGCCCAGATGGTTATGTATTGCTCGATGAGCTTTGCGAAGGCAGCGATCTGCCTCGGCATTTTGTGGCCAAGATTTTTCAGGACCTTGTCCGCAAAGGGCTTTTGGTCAGTGCCAAGGGACGTGGCGGGGGCTTTGCCCTGGCACGGCCAGCCAATCAGATTTCCATCTACGACATCGTGGCCGTGGTGGATGGCACCGAAGGGCTGGATCGCTGCGTGGTGGGTCATGCCAAGTGCGATGACAAGCAGCCTTGCCCCCAGCATGAGCAGTGGACCCCCATCCGTGAGCAGATCAAACGCTATCTGGTGCAGACCAGCCTGGCGGATATGGGCGTGGCCTTGCACGAAAAACTGGTGACGCTACAGGTGCCCTTGCCACAGGCCAAGAGCAAATCCAAGCCCATCAAAATGGCGTGAGCGGTCGGCATCAATGACATTCGTGTAGCACACGCTGGGGCAACATTGAGCGTGCAAAAGCCATGACGCCTTTGCCACCTTTGATCTTCACGCCGGGCTTTTCACCCCAGCCAGTTTCACACAAGCGATCTTCAAAATGCCAGGCTGTTTCTGCAGCGATTCCACCAACGTCGCGGGCGGAGCTTCATCCAGTTTGAGCACCATCAGGGCGGTGGCCGAACCCTGCTGTCCCGGAATCTGTCTGCGGGAAATCGCCATATCCGCAATGTTCACCTTCGCCTGTCCAAACTGGCTACCCACCAGCCCGATCATGCCCGGACGATCTTCGTTCTGAATGAGCACCATGGAACCCTCGGGCACCATGTCCATGGCATATCGGTTAATCTCCACGATGCGTGGCCGCATATCCTGATAAACGCGTCCCACGATTCTGCGTGTTTCATCGCCTTGCAGCGTGCTGGGATCGAGCGCTCCCGGGCGGGCCTTTGATTTCCAGGGCGATCTGCGGTCCGCTGGCACGCGGGCCGGAGGGATCGTCATTGGTGATGACCTGCAACTGGATGCCACGTTGCTCGGCAGTGTTCACCACGCTGACGATATTTACCGGGACATCAAAACGGCTTTGCAGCAACCTCACCAAAGCCACGCGCTGAATCGTCGCCGCTGCCGGGGCCAGTTCCTTGCCCGTGAGTTCCAGCGTGATGCCAGCCATGCCGCGGGTGATCATCGGGGAGATCAGACTCGCCATGCGCTGCACCAGGTCCACGAACGCCTGCTGCACCGGGGTTAAATCCACCTTGATGCCACCAGCGTTGACCGCTCCGCGAATGCCCTGTCCACGCAGGTATTCCAGCAACTGCTCCGCCGCAGCGATCGACACTGCCTGCTGGGCTTCATGCGTGCTGGCGCCCAGATGCGGAGTGCAAAGCACCTTGGGGTGTTTCCGCAAAGCAAAATCCGCAGGAGGCGGCTCAGTGGTGTAAACATCCAATCCGGCCCCGCCACATTGACCACTTTCCAAAGCCTTGAGCAAACCGACTTCATCAATGACTCCGCCACGGGCTGCATTCACCACCAGCACACCCTTCCGGCTGAGCTTGAAAGTTTCTTCATTAAGCATGCCCCGGGTTTCATCCGTGAGCGGGACGTGAAACGTCAGCATGTCCACATGGGGCAACATCTCCGTGAACACGCGGTAGATCTTCACCCGGCCATCGAGCATCGTCGGCACATTGATCAGCGGGTCATACGCCACCACCGTCATGCCAAATGCCAGTGCCCGCTCGGCGACGGTACGCCCAATACGACCAAAGCCCACAACACCCAGCGTTTTCCCGTGAAGCTGTCGCCCCATGAACTTGTTGCGATCCCACCCGCCGGTGAACATCGTCTGGTACGCCGGTCCGATCTGTCGGCACAGGGCCATGAGCAGAGTGAAGGCATGCTCCGCGGTGGAAAGTGTGGAGGCCTCGGCACTGTTCATGACCAGCACGCCCTTTTCCGTGGCGGCTTCCAGGTCGATGTTGTCCACGCCCACCCCGGCTCGGGCAATCGCCTTGAGCCGACCGGGCATGCCATGAGCCAGCAGGGTTTGGCGGTGACCTTGATGCCTGAGCGGACGATCAGGCCGTCGAACTCACCGGCGATCTTGGCAAGGTCGTCTTCGGTGATGCCGGGTTTGCTGACCAGTTCGACATCGCTCTGGCTCGCCAGAAAATCCAACCCTTCCTGAGCAAGTTTGTCGGGGACGAGGATACGCAGTTTGTCAGCGGCCATGGCAGCTCCCTTCGCAGTGATTCGTCGGTAATTCCTGATGCCTTCGAGCTAGGCATCTTAACGCGCATCGGAGAATAATGGATGAAGGATAATGGATAATGGATAATGGATAATGGATAATGGATAATGTTCAGAACAGTTGGAGATGCCCCATCTGCAATGCAAGCTTTCATTAGCACCGATTATGGTTGGCACTCTCCAAAAACGATCATCGTGTGATATGCCAGTCACTTGGATTGAACATTATCCTTTATCCATCATCCTTGATCCATCTTTTCAACTCCTGGCCACTTCCTCAAGTGCATCGCCTGCGGCATCGATGGTGTGTTCGATGCTCTCCGAATCATGGGCGCTGCTGACAAACCAAGCTTCATATTGACTGGGCGGCAGCATCACCCCGCGCTCGAGCATCCCCCTGAAAAACACCGCGTACTTCTGGGTATCGCAGCCCAGGGCCTGTTCGTAATTCTCCACCACTGCTCCGTCTTCTCTGACAAAAAACAACGTCATCATTGACCCGATTCGTTGTACCCGCACCGGTACGCCCGCCATCTCCGCTTTGCCTCGCAGACCGGCTTCGAGCACGCTGGCTGCGTCGTCGATTTCGCGGTACACGGACCCATCCCGCAAGGCTTCGAGCGTCGCCATCCCAGCCGCCATCGCCAGCGGGTTGCCTGAAAGCGTGCCTGCCTGATACATCGGACCTTCGGGTGAAACCTGCCGCATCAGCCGTTCACGCCCCGCATAGGCTGCACAGGGCAGCCCTCCGCCGATCACCTTGCCAAGCACGTCAGGTCGGGTTGCACCCCGTACAAATTCTGTGCTCCGCCCCAGGCCACGCGAAAGCCGGTCATGACTTCATCAAATAAAAGCAGGGTGCCATGCTGATTGCACAAGTTGCGCAGTCCCTGCAAATAGCCGGGCGATGGCGGGACGCACCCCATGTTCCCTGCCACCGGTTCGACGCACATGGCTGCGACCTGTTGCGGGTGTTCCTGAAGCATTTTTTCCACCGCAGGCAAATCGTTGAACG
>JAAUTM010000006.1 GCA_012031455.1 Phycisphaerales bacterium | reverse complement strand
CGTCCGCACAACTTACGAACCAACGCGGGCACCAAACCAGGAGCGTTCAGCAGACCAGCGTCGCTTCGCAGGAATTGCTGACCCTCTCACCCCTTCAGACCCTGACGCCGGTTCAGCTGGCTTCAAGTCTCCTATCGGCATCAGTATACGAGGCTGAAGATGCAGCCCGTAGCGGGGCACAGGTATTTTCAAGCAATCCTGGATACAGTGGCACAGGATATGTTGATTTCAATTTTGGTGCAGGGGGTGATACGGGAGCATACATTGAATGGACTGTCAATGTGGCTGCACAGGGAACATATCTATTGGAAATCAGGCATGCCAACGGTGCCGCTGCCGACAGAACACTCGAAATGGCTGTGAATGGAGTTACTGTTCGTAGCAAACAGTCTTACAAGCCAACTGGCAGCTGGTCTAATTGGGCAATCAGTAATGACAAGGTCGTGTTGAATGCGGGCGATAACACCATTCGAGTTACAACAATTGGTTTAAATGGCGGAAATATAGATTATCTTGAAGTTACTCAAGCACTTTATGAAGCTGAAAGTGCAACTGCCTCACAGGCATCGACCAGCTCATCAAACCCTGGGTACAGTGGTACGGGCTACAGGGATTACAGCGGAAACACAGGTGCTTACATTGAATGGACCGTCGATGTGCCTTCGGCAGGTAATTATGCATTGGAATTCATTTATGCCAATGGTGCAGCCTCTAACCGCCCATTGGAAATTAAAGTAAATGGTAATGTTGTTAATTCAAGTCTGGCCTTTAATCCGACTGGTAATTGGACTACATGGTTGACGTCAGCAACAACAACTGCACTTCTGGAAGGTGCCAACACCATTAGAGCTACAACCACAGGGTCCAATGGCGCGAATGTTGACTATCTGTTGCTCAGAAAGGCAGTGGCTGGAGAGGTATATCTCAATGTCGGAGACAACTTCCAATCTGTAGTGAACAATAATCCGGCTGGTACAACATATATCATCAAGTCTGGCGTACATCGCCAGCAATCAGTTATTGCAAAGAACGGGGATACATTCCTTGGTGAATATGGTGCCGTTTTGAACGGGGCAAAAGTCCTGTCAGCCTCTGCTTTTCAAACCGATCAGAACGGACGGTACTTCATCAGCGGACAACCCGGGGATAACTGGGCATTTGGGAAAATCAAGGCTGGCGGAAATGCTCGTGATGCATATCGCGAGGAATTATTTGTCAATGGATATACTCGCCTCAAGCATGTAGGAAGCATTGCGGAATTGGGACCAGGAAAGTGGTTTTATGACTATCCGAATCAAAGAATCTATATGTATGACAACCCAGCATCCTTCTCATCAGTGGAAATCAGCAAAGAAAGGGGTGCTTTTGGGGGACATGAAGTCAGCGGCGTAACGATAGAGAATCTCATTATTGAAAAATACGCCACACCTGCTCAGCATGGTGCCATATCCTTCCATGCACAACATTATACTCAGAACTGGATCGTCAGATACGTGGAAGCAAGATACAATCATGGGGCAGGCATCAGCCTGGCACCGGGAATAACGATCGAAAATTCCAAGGTACATAGTAACGGACAAATTGGCATCCGGGGTGTTGGCCGGGTGGATGACCCTAACAGGCCCAGTTATGGTTACACTGCGTATGTGATCCTGCGCAATACCGAAATATACAATAACAAGGTGCTGGATTACGACTGGGGCTGGGAAGGCGGAGGCACCAAGTTTTTGTATACAGATGCAGGCATGCTGGTAGAAAACAACTGGGTGCACGACAACATCGGGCCTGGTATCTGGTTTGATGCCTATAACTACAATGCCACCATCCGCTCCAACTTGACGGAAAACAATCACAGCATGGGGATCTTCTACGAGATCAGCTACGGACCAACAAAATCTATTGGAATATCGTAAGGAATAACGGCATAGGCGGCAATGGTAATGCAGGTATCTTTATCAGCGGATCAAGAGATGTTGAAGTTTATGAAAATGCTGTTTATGGTCCCAAAGATGGCATATGGGCATTACATTCCACCAGATCACCCGGACTTTATAACGTGAATATTCATCACAACGATATATCGATGGATACTGAATGGGGTGTTTTCATGAAGCTTCAGGACGAATCCGGTGATCCGACATATGATTTAGCGAGTCAGGTGACTGTCGATAATAATATCTACAGGGGCTTTTCCACAAAATCAGTATGGTATTGGAAAACCTCGAGAAAGAACTTCTCAGACTGGAATGCACTGGGATTTGATATTAACGGTCAACTGCTTCCGATAGGTACGCCCGTGCTGCCTGCGTATGCAAAAGCCTTTGTACTTTCACATTACGGGCAAAGAAGATAATACGGGTCGGCTGACAGCTATCGGCATTAATCAGCTATGTTTATTCATGGCTGATTAATGCCGTTTTATTTCGTAGTTGAAAATATCACCCTCCAGTGTTCTGGGTGGCGATGTGTACGGGTGGTGAGATTGCCTGTAAGCATGAGAAGTGGCTCACCGTCCACTGCAACCGCAGGCTGCTCACCGCTTCATTTGACTTGAAGTGTTGGACCGAGGTGAAGCAACTGATCCGCGGCGATCGTGTGTTCGGCCAGGAGCTTGCCATAACGGATGCGACACGAGTTACCGAGGCAGCTTCGAATGGTTGCCAAGGTCAGCAGCCCTTCTGCCCATTGGCAGATCCACGACGAAGCCGCCACGGGCGCGCAGACCGGTGACCTTGCCTGCGGGCCAGGCACGGGGTAAGGCTGGCAGCAGATGAAGTTCATCGTTGTGACTCTGCAGCAGCATTTCCGCAATGGCATTTGCGCCGCCGAAGTTGCCGTCGATTTGGAACGGTGGATGGGCATCGAAGAGATTCGGATATGTACGGGTCGGGTCCAAGAGGTGGCGAAGAATGTTGTAAGCCCGATCACCATCACGCAAACGTGCCCAGCAGTTGATGCGCCAAGCGATGGCCCAGCCAGTGGAAATGTCGCCGCGATTTTGGAGTGTGACTTTGCAAGCCTGGGCCAGTTGGGGCGTGGTCAGAGGGTCGATCTGGTTTGACGGGAACAGGCCGTACAGATGGGAAATATGGCGGTGATGCTTTTCGGGGGCGTTTGCGTCCCAGTCTTCAAGCCATTCCTGCAATTGTCCCTGTGCGCCAATCCTATTAGGCGACAGCCGATCGCATTTCATCTGTAATTGGATCCGCAATTCGGGATCAACCCTCAGTACCTCGCCAGCGTTGATCGCCTGCGTGAAAACGTCGCGGATAATCTGGTTGTCCATCGTTGGACCGGCGCAGATGCTCGTACCGTGTGGATGGGCATTCTCAGGCGAGATTGATGGATTCGTAACGAGGTATCTGGTCTTGGGATCCTCGACGAGTGCATCGAGGAAGAACTCGGCTGCACCGCGAAGGAGCGGGTATATACGCCGCAGGAACGCAACATCTCCGGTGTAGAGGTAATGATTCCACAGGTGAGTGGTGAGCCAAGCACCGCCGCAGGGCCACATGCCCCAGAAGGGTCCGTCGATAGGCGCAGTGGCACGCCAGATATCGGTGTTGTGATGGCAGACCCAGCCGCGGGCGTTGTACATCTTGCGAGCGGTGTGAGCGCCGGTGATGGCGAGGTCTTCAACCATCTTCACCAATGGTTCGATCAACTCACCCAGACCCGTAGTCTCGGCAGGCCAGTAGTTCATCTGGATGTTGATGTTAATGGTGTACTTGCTGCCCCAGGGCGGGGTCAGGCTGTCGTTCCAGATGCCTTGCAGGTTGGCTGGCTGCGTGCCGGGACGCGAGCTGCATATCAGCAGGTAACGACCGTACTGGAAATAGAGCGATGCGAGCGCGGGATCATCGAGTGACATCGAATCGCGCACGCGGCGATCCGTGGGGAGCTTTGCTGCATCCGTGATGCCAAGGTCAAGACTCACACGATCAAAGAGCCTGCGGTGCTCGGCGACATGTTCATCGAACATCTGCGTATACGACCGCAGCAAGCTACTGGCCAGAGTCGATTCATTGAGCGATGTCGGGTCGCCACTGACATCATCAAATTTTCGGAAGCTGGTTGCCATCGCGACGTGGAGGACGACTTCATCGGCATCGACGACACGAAGCCGATCCGAGTCGAGTTCCACACGCCCACCAGTCGTGCGGGCCACGAGGCGGGCTTCGAATGAGAGTGCGCCTTTAACACCCTCGGAATCACCGTTGCTGCCTCGCAGCAACAATGTGTCCGTAGCTTTGGTGGACGACTGTTGTGTCTTGTGAGGCGTCGTGAAGCGGGCGACGAAGTTGATCGCACCGGGTTGATCCGCACGGATGCGTACCACCAGCACCTGATCGACCGGCGAGATGAACGCTTCACGCGTGAAGCGAACGCCGCCTTGCTTATAGCTCACAGTGCTGAGGGCAGACTCCAGATCGAGCGTACGGCGAAAGTCTGAACAGGTTGCGTCATCGCCTGCGAATTCCAAAATGCAGATCGCCGAGCGTCTGATACTGCATCTGCAGCAGCGGACGAGCCATGATTTTTTGGGCGATCAGTTCGTGGGCGTCCTTGTACCGGCCTTCAAAAACAAGTTTGCGTGCCTCGGGCAGAGCGTCCATTGCTTCGGGGCTAACAGGATCGTAAGGATCGCCAGCCCCAGAGGGTGTCTTCGTTAAGCTGTAGTCGCTCTCGGGTGGGTGAGCCGAAGACCATCGCGCCAAGTCGGCCGTTGCCAAGCGGCAGGGCTTCTTCCCAAGTGGCGGCGGGCTGTTCGTACCACAGCACAAGATTCGACTCCGGGGGCGGTGAGACAACGGGTGTGATCATCGCATCGGGCGTTATCTGAGTCACCGCCTTGATTGCAGCCGAGGCCATCCCCGAAGAAGCGGCCAGCGTGGCTGATGCGACCCGCAACACGTCCCTGCGCGACATCTGGCTTGACTCGGATTCTGCGTTCATAGAAGTCTCTCTGCTTGTGAGGTTACTTTGGTAGGGTAATATAGCCGGAATTGGACATAATGGTACCGGTAACGTAAAGCTTGGTTGACACCATTGTGTTTCGGGAATGTTGTGGGGCGGTACCTCATTAACGTTCTGTCATGAAGTATAAACCTAAAGGGATATGAGATGGCGATGAAGCTTGCTGATGCGATTGAACTTGCCTTGACCCAGCGGCAACGGTCGCTGGACGGACTGAAACTCACGGTCGTGCGTGAAGGTGAACTCTTCAAGTTTACCTTGAAGAATACCACGGCAGCGACGGCCCGCATCGGCGAGTTCCTCTTGGCCGAGTTCCAGCACGGCCTTGCACCCGAATCCGCGCTCTATGGCGAAGGCTTCAGCATGTTCTGCTCCACAGCCGGGACACTTGCTGCACCGGAAGATGTGGACTCACTGACCGAGGTAAATCATTATCGTCTTGTGGAGCCGGTGGGTTTCCATTCCTGCTACAACTATATGCGACTCGGAATCCCCGGCAGAATGTCTGCGCTTGTGGGATTCACCTCATGTCGTCGCTTTGGCGGCCGTTTCAACTTCAATGCCCAAACGCTCCAGATCGTCATGAATCTGGAGAAGATTCCCCTGGCTCCGGGAGAAGAAGTCGTTCTGGAAGAGCTAATGGTTGCGGAAGACGCAGACGCTCCGCTCATGATGGAGAGGTTCGCCGCGAGGATCGTGGGCCATCATCCCAGACTCAACTGGGACGGTGTGCCCAACGGTTGGTGTTCCTGGTACTGCTACGGCCCGGACATTTCATCCAAAAAAATCCTGGCAAACCTGGAGGCATTCCAGACCCATCTGCCGGAGGTACGTTACATCCAGATCGACGACAGGCTATCAGCCTTGGATGGGCGATTGGCTCGAGTCCACGGCAATGTTCATGGTGGCGTCAAACAGGTGATCGCCTCTATTCGGGAAGCTGGGTTTGAACCGGCTATCTGGGTGGCCCCGTTTGTCGCCAGTCCGGAATCCAGACTCTTCCAGGAGCATCCCGATTGGTTTGTGAAGGACGCTGATGGTGCTCCGCTCAATAGTGGCAAGGTTACTTTTGGCGGATGGCGTCAGGGGCCGTGGTATATCCTCGATGGTACACATCCAGAAGCACTGGCCTACCTGGAGGAAGTGTTTCGGACGCTCCATGCATGGGGATGCACCTACTTCAAGCTGGATGCGAATGTCTGGGGTGCGTTGCCGTTCGGGGAGCATTACGATTCAAAGGCCACAGCCATTGAGGCCTATCGCCGGGGCATGGCTGCGATTCGCCGCGGAGCGGGCAACAGTTTCATTCTGGGCTGCAATCAACCCTATTGGCCGTCTCTGGGCGAGATCCACGGGTCGCGCACCTCCTGCGATGTCTTTGGCAACTACGAGACGGTAGCCCGCGTGGCCAGGGAGAATCTCCTGCGCAACTGGATGAATGATCGGCTCTGGTGGAACGATCCGGATTGCATCAAGCTGGATGCTCTCAAGCCCAAATCCGCATCCATTGAACTCATTGGTGGCGATGGAAAAGTCCAGAAGGATCAAGGCCTAACTCAGAATCAGGTGAGCTTCCACATGGCAGCGACACTGGCCTCTGGTGGAATGATGCTTTGCGGTGATGCTGTTATCGCGTACACCCCGGAACAATGGAGACTGCTGCGTATCCTGACAACTGCACCCGGAATTGCCGCAACGTTTGCCGACGACCGGCTGGAAATGGGCTGGATCAACGATGGCCACGCCAGGCATGTTGTGCTGCTGAATTGGACCAAAGAGCCGTCCCAGCGGAAGATCCGGTTTGATGGAGACGTGAGGATATCCGACTACTGGACGAAAGCGACGCTGGGCGATTTTACGAGTGAATTTAACCTGGAGTTACCTCCCACAGCAGGTCGGGTACTGACTTTGGAGTCTATTGGATAACAGAGGCCCACGCTATTTGATTTGGGTGATGCCAACTGTTTGAAATTCCGGGATTGGGATTGTCAGGGAAAAGTTGCAATTTTTGCGATATTTACTTGACAACGCGGCTTGAGTGATGCATAATGATACCGTTCACACAATGTATGGCGATTGGCATTAGTCAAGGATTTGTATGGGCAACCATCCCGTGGCACGCAAAGATTAAAAAGATTTAACTGTTTATTGGTAAGCGGTTAACAACACATGTAAGGAGATTATCATGTCAAAGAATCGCACATGCGGAATTGGCTTCACGCTAATAGAGCTTTTGGTCGTGATCAGCATCATTGCTTTGTTGATCGCTTTATTGCTTCCCGCCCTGTCCCAGGCGAGGCTTGTGTCCCAGGAATTAGCGTGCAAGAACAACCTCAAACAAACGGGCATGGTGGTGTACAGTTACGCATCTGAGTACGGGAACTATTTTGCTTCAAGCCCCGTGATGGCTTGGAATCAGATTACCGCTGAATGGTGGAGTATCGCTCAACCCTGGCACAATGCGGGATTGCTGGAGCATGATACGTCCAAAGGAGCGAGCAAAAACTACGATTCAGCCAAACCGGACCCTGCGGGTGTCCGGGCCTGTCCGAGGCGTTCAGAAAGGATAATAAGTTAACTGAAGCACAGTACTACTATGCACGCAACGTACGACTCAACAGTGATCCGGCGGCTATGAACACTGGCTTAAATATCGGTGTAGGTTCATGGAAGGACTACTTAGGTAGTATACGTAAACTAGAACAGGCGGATCTTCCATCGGATACGATTTGCATTTATGACGGTCATGGCACTGAGAATGGATTCTCGAAGTATAAACCTGGTAAACCTTTTCCACGGGGCAATTTTTACGGGGGTGGCAATCACGGGACAGTATTTTTAGAGATGAGAAACGGCGTGCTCTGGCTCGATGGCCATGCCACCAGCGAACTATGGATTTCTGCTCACAAGATGGTTGCTACCGTCCAGGGTCGTGAACTACACAAATGATTGTGCAGGCGGGTCAGCATGGATTACAATTAGACGTATGAATCAGCAAGGTCAAAACAACGTCGAAGAAGCACCGTCACGAGTCACCATCAATGCGATTGCCAAACGCCTGGGTGTTTCCCGTATGACGGTGGCCCGCGCCCTTAATGGAGACCCCCGAAAGCGCGCCAAAGCCAAACATCGCGTTGAGCAAGTGCTTCAGATCTCGCGTGAAATGGGTTACCGATGCAATACGGCGGCCCGTGCAATGTCGTTGGGCAGGTTGAATACCATCGGCATTGTACAGTGCGGTGATGGGCCAGAGAGTTACCTGCCTTCCGAACGGATGAACGGAATACAACACGCACTGGCTGAACTCAAAATGGGAGTGATGGTCAGTCGTGTCGATGTGAATAAATTGGAAGACTCGAGCTTCGTGCCTGAAATTTTACGTAATCTATCCGCCGACGGGTTGCTGATGGACGTGATCAGGTCCAATTCTCCCCGTATGGTGAATCTGATCGACGAATACAATGTCCCAGCGACCTGGATCAACGTTAAACATACCCACGATGTGGTTCGGCCTGACGATCTGGGTGCAGGCGTTCAGGCAACGAAAATACTTTTGGATCTCGGCCATCGTCGCATCGAGTTTTGGGACTTCTGCGTCCGTGATCAACGGCACTATAGCTGGGCAGACCGTTTTGAAGGTTACCAACAGGCCATGACCAAGGCTGGTTTACTGCCCAAGCTCCTGCAAACCCAATTTTTCGATGAAGAAGAACGCCACACGACGGCAATGCAACTGCTGCAAAATCACGATCGTCCCACTGCGATCATTGCCGACAACATGGGAGATGTCATCGCCATTTGTACCGCTGCTAAATGGCTTAGACTTCGCATACCCGCTGATCTATCGGTCTTCTCGTTTCAGGAATACAGCGAGGTGACCAGATGTTTGCGGTTGTCGATTATGGAGCAGCCCGACTATGCCGTCGGCGAGCTGGCGGTCAAAATGTTGGTTAACAAGATCGAGAATCCCCTGATGAAGTACGAACCGGTTCTTGTCCCATTTGGATTCAAGGATTCAGGTTCAATTGGGCCGCCATAACTCAATAGTCCGTCATCCAAAAATATTGATATCGTCCAATTGCCAAGGTAAGGCGATTACGGCTATCCATTGGTTCTCACCCGTACGTTAACGTTGCACAAGGAGTTGATTAATGCCTCTACGATTCCCGATGAAGTACCTGATGCTGTTGGTATTGTTTTTTCAGGCCGCATCGCTTCACGCTGCCTGGCCAATCATCGGCCCTGATCCCAAACCTATTACTGATTCCGAAGTGACATACTTCGTCGCCCCTGATGGCAGTGACACCAGTAACGGTTTTGACCCGTGCTACCGCCTTTGCCACGATGCAAAGGGCGATTGATCTGGTTCAGCCGGGTCAAACCGTGCTGGTCTGCAAGGGGGGTTTATCGTGAGGGGTTCTGGATTCACAAGCAGGGACGCCCCGATGCCTGGATCAACATCCTCGCAGAACCAGGGGTGGAAATTCGCGGGTCTGATGTACGCAAGGACTGGGTGCGTGAACCGGGCGACAAACCGGTGTGGTCAATCGACCGACCGGAATTGATGGCCGGCTGGCAGAAACCGGAAACCGCCATCACTGCCCGCATGGAGCAGGTTTTCGTTGATGGAAAGCTGATCCAGCAGATCAAACAGTTTGAGATGCTCAAACCTGCGGACCGGTTCTATGTCGATGACATCAAGAAAAAACTGTATGTCTGTCTGACCGATGGACGCGATCCGAATCAGGCCAACGTGGAAGTGACGATGCGAACATGGGCGATTCAGCTCGGTACGCCACCGAACCGGAACTCGTGGAAAGACCCCAAATTCGCAGATCCCTATGCAACCTCACACGTGCGTGTGAGTGGTTTCCGAATCCGTAATTTCTCGACCTTTGCCAGACAGGGTGCGATTCAGGTGCGGGGGGTAACCCATGACATCATCATCGAAAACTGTGATGTTCAGTACGCCAACTCCTATGGCATCGCAGTTCTTGGGGTAACGATTGATAAGGCCTTGGAAGTTCGGCCACACCATATCACCATCCGCAACAACATCGCCAGCAATAATGGTTGCATGGGTATTGCGGGGAGCACATTCGATGATACTATTATCGAATACAATATTACGGACAACAACAACTATCGCGGTATCTCCGTATGGAATGAAGGCGGCGGGATGAAGCTGCTGGAATGCGACCGCGTTGTGATGCGTTGGAATGTTGCACGTAACAACGACAACCATACGCTGTGGTTCGATTACGCTGGCGTAGACTGTCTGATTGAAAATAATCTGGTTTACCGTGCCATGGCCGGTGGGATACTCAATGAAGTAACACCCAGCCCGAACATGAGCGTTTTTGCCGATGGCTCACGCAATACCCAAGGTGCCCCGTCACTTGAAGTGGCCAAACGCTTCAAAATGAATGGGACAACAATTCGCAACAACGTGGTCATCGGTACGCGACCGCCCCTGGCTAATGGAATCGCGGTATCCGGCAGTACTCGGACGAAAGTCTACAACAACGTGATTGCGGATAGCGAAGGATCGGGGATTGATGTCGGTGGCGGACCCGACCGCAAGGGAACCAACGGCCTGCACCTCAATCAAGTTTATGCCAACCTGCTTTACAATAACTTTACTCATGCCTCCATCTTGCCGGATTCAATCGCCTCTGACGGTCGGTACTTCGAGAATCAGTTTCGGGATAATTTATTTATAAGTACCAAAGGTAAGCAGTCCTTTCAGATTGGTGGTGTAGTTTCTGACAAAGATGCATTTGAAAAGATCAATAAGGGGGGTAAAGCCTACCTCACGAATAAGGAAATCTTTGTCGATCCCAAGCTGTGGAATTTCACTCTCACGGATGAAACACTGGCAAAGCAAGTCGGCTTTCATACCACCTCCATCAGGTTGGACTGGAGCGAGTTTTATGTCAAGCCTCCCCAGCAGGAGAGTAAGCAACACCAGCGCAGCAATCTGATCTACCACCCGCTGGATATCTCCAAATTCTTCAATCGTGCGCTGGTTGACGATTTGGAAGGTGATGGTCTGGGCGGCTGGACCGACCAGGGACCCAATGACATGTCGCAACTGCCCAACGGCAAAAACAGATTCGACGGCGTGATGTATGAGATAGGCTCGAAAGAGCTTGGGGCCGTGCTGTTTGAAACAAGCATGGTCAAATCCGAGCAAGCAGTACGCCAGATCGAACTTCCGGTCGGTCAGAAGTACGATGAACTGTACTTCCTTTATACCGCTGCATGGTGCGGTAGCGGTCCACTTGCCCAATTTATAATCCAGTATGAAGATGGGAGCCATGCCACTCAACCAGTCAATATTGGAGAGCACTTGTATGACTGGTGGGTGGACCCGACTTGGCAGCAACACGACAACTTGAATCAGAACAGCGCTTACGTAGCATGGCAAGGTCCAAATCCCAAGGTCAGCAGGGTCACAATCTACTATTTGCGCATGGTCAACCCCAATCCGGATCGCACCATCAAATCGATCGTTGTGCAACGGGATCAGAGCAATCTTAAACCAGCCTTCCTGCTGCTGGGGATCACCGCGGCAAAGAATACAGCGAACATGGAAGTCCCCGCTCTATCGCGGGTTGCCTATGTTCCCTTCGACGGCCATACCGACCTGATCGATGCATTCGGCAAGTCCCACGAGCCGACCAACTCACAGAGCACATCGGTCGATCCCGGTACCTTCGTACCCGGTGTCCTGGGAAGTGCCATCAAAGCTAAACACAATTTTGTTCTGCCTGTTCCTCCCGGTTTTCAGGGTAGTAATGAAGGCACACTGTCGATGTGGTTAAGCAGTGATGATCTGCAGTCCGAGATAATCCAGAAAGAGTTCGAAACTAAAGCCTATCGACGAGACATGACAGCCTTCGAAATCGCTACGAAAGGCCAAGGCCATGCACCTTGGGCCATCACGGTTCATGCCCGTGGTGAGAAGTTCCGGTCCTTGGAACTTCAAGGGGATGTTTCCGGCGTATCAATGAAGTATGACGTGACCAAAATCATGACCCCAGGGCGATGGTTTAACGTGACGATGACCTGGGGACCAGCTTTGCGCGATACCGGGAAAATGCAGTTCACACTTTATGTGGACGGTATAGAGCGGGATACACGCACGATTGATACCCAGCCTCTACGGTACGACGATCTGATGCGGCTGGGCTGTGCGAAAAACGGCGGAAACAAATGGTGGGGCGCTATGGATGAGTTTTCGGTGTGGAACTATCGTCTGTCCTCGAATGAAATTCAAAACAGGCGGCCAAGACCGCTGGCAAATAGGTCATCAACTCCCGTCAATATTAATATCAGATACAAACAGCCCCCCCTTGGGGGCTGTTATTTTTGCTGCTACATGAACCGTTGACGTTGGTATATATCCGGTGCAATGCCCATCTATGCCCGAAGCACACGGGGAGAAACGCAGCGTTAGTTGCGACTCGATAGTATCCCCGGATAGTCGTCTTACATCGGTCGCAGGTAAGATAGGCCGTACGGACCTACCCATGAATCATGGGCGAGTGGCAGTAGAGTATGATCGCTATCCAGGAAGCCCACTATTGCCAAGTGGTAGTTTACCCATGAGTTCATGGAGTTGTCGACGTGCCTGAATTTCACCGCAACACTCAAACGTAATGCTGCGGCCTACTGACGATCATTTTTGGGTGAGGCTTTTGATATAGCGTGCGACCAGTTCACAGGCTGGCCCACGCACAGTGCCATGATTAAAGCCCTGAATTTCGTAAAGAGTAATATTTTCATTACCCGCACGTTTCATCAGGTTGACAAACCAGGCGTTGGATTCATACCGCCCCCACAATTCCATGTTGCGGTCGCCGGTCACTAAAATAAAGGGAGCGCAGTTGGGACGAATCTGATATAGCGGCGCCAATTCGTCAACCACGGTGTTGATACGGGGAATACCTCGTTCAGCGCGAATGGCCGAATGAGTGTCCACTTGGCCGCTCAGTGGCAGGTAGGCAGCGATCGAATCAGCATCGACCCCGTGTTTGCCCAAATATTTCTTGTCCAGCCCATTGATGAGTGTCAGATAGCCGCCTGCTGAATGCCCGGTGACAAACACTTTGCTTGCATCACCATCGTATTTTGCAATATTCTTGACAACCCACGCGATTGCAGCAGCGGAATCCTCGATGTACACGGGGCTTTTCACCTTAGGGCTAAAGCGGTAATTCACCGCAGCCACAGCCATCCCCTGCCCCATGAACTCTTGGTGAATGGATTTACCCCCACCTGTCAACCCGCCACCGTGGAACCACACCACTGTCGGATAGCCCTTGGCATTGGTCGGTCGGTACAAATCCAACCGGCAACGTTCAAGCTGATACGAATCCTGTTCATCCCCCGCCATGTCCTGATAGTAGTAAATGTCCTTAATCGTTTCATATTTCATTTTGGTTTCTTGAGCCCAGGTAGTTGCGATCTGGCTGGTAAAAACAACAAGAATCAAAGATAAATAAATCAAATGCATGGCTTTCCTTTCATTTATGGTACCGTTCACACTATTTGAGAAGTATAACTGACTTCCGAGTCCTACACAAGTGATAAATTGAAAATGGACCATATGGCATAATTTATCAATTTATGTCACTACTGTCCGGTTAACGTGAGACGACTTGGACGCAATGGCATCTGACTTAACGGCTTACAGCATCCGATGAGCGCGCACGACTTGAACTTGCTCGTAATGTTCAGCCTTCTCCCGATCCAAGGA
>JAAUTM010000005.1 GCA_012031455.1 Phycisphaerales bacterium | reverse complement strand
CTTTGAACACTTCCATCCCGCTTAACTGCGTATTCTCGCTGGCCAAACCCGCTTCCCGCAGCACATCCCGGTAACGCTGCAACTCCGCAATATGCAGCCGTGATTCAAAATTGCGAATGTACTCGGTCAACAGGGATGTCAGGTAACCCACCTCATCGGACCTTGACTTGATTTCGTTGCGCAGATTGGTCAGGTCCAGCGTGCGTGAGTCCAGCACACGGGTGGTCTGCTGGAACTCTTGCCGGGCCTTGGTGAGTTCATTTTCAAGCTCACCCAGTTGTCGGGAGAGCGGAATCATCTCCTGGGCCGACTGCGTGCGCAGAGCTTGAAGCTCCTGCAGGCTGGTTTCCAGCCTCTGTTGCAGTGAGCCAGCAGCCTGCTCAAAACCCGCAGCTTGCGCTGCTGCCGGTGGCACCGCCTCCGCCTGAGGTTGCCCAGTCGGTGGGACTTCCTGCGCCAAAATCGGTGCAGCCGTCCCCAGCAGACTCAAGCCCAAAATCAAACACGCCATGTAAAAGTTATTTTTCATGTTTCTTCACTTACCTGATTGCGGAATTTCAATGGGAAGTTTGACAAACGCCGCCACCTGTTCGTTTTCATGATGGCCATCAACTGGCTCACCTGCGGGGCAATACTGTTATCCGCGGTCCATGTCCAGCCGCTTTCCGAGGGCCTGCCGTAGCCCGCCAAGCTTCCATTGGCGCTGACGTAGTAACCCTGACCCACGCCAAGGTATACCGCTGCCACTTCGGAAGTGCTGCCATCCGCCATGGGCCGGACCTCGCTGGTCAGCGTGATTTCCCGGTTGAATTTATTAACTTCATTAAGGATACCCACCACGTTCGCAAAGCGTTCACCGGTGGACATCTTCACATCCTTGGCATCCGCAGCCGGAATACGCTGGCTCAAGGGTTTCACCCTCTCACGAATCGGCTCAGGCAGCTTGGGCAGAATTGCCAGTGTCCGAGCTTCCAGTTTCACCACATGACCTAGTAACTCCACCGAAGTAGCCTTGAGCTGATCGTTCTGATCCACCAGTTCCGCCCTGCGTTTGTCCGCATCGGTAATGCTTTTGTTGGCTTCGGCGATCTTCTCCCGCAGGCCTTCGATCTCGCGCCGCACCAGCTCCAGCCGTTCGTTCATCACTTCCCTGCCCATGGCCAGGTCCTTGCGCTCCTGCGAGATAAGCTTGCGCGTCTCCACCCATTTCTCCAGCGATGCTCGGGTGGTTTCAATGCTCTCGCGCGTCTCCTGCTCCGCCATCGCAGGACCAGCGGTTAACAGCAGCATGCCCATCCCAAGCAGCAGCATCACACTGTGTAAACGCATAATAAGGGGGCTGCGCCAAACCGGGTCTGTGCCGTTTCGCATTGCCTGACTCCGTCCATCCGAGGCTATTGGTTGTGGTAGGTTTTTCATGGTGTTCATCTTGTTGGGTTCGGCGTTTCCAAGCTCGTTATCTGATTTTTTGCCAACTTCGTCACTAGGTTTTACTTTAATCGCAATACACCCTGTCCATCGCTAGCGAATGGTTAAAACTTGAATTCCGCGCTGATGCTGAACGACAAATCGATGCCCTTTTTGTAAGACGTATGCACCGCATCGCCATAGGTGTCATCGCGGTAGATTTTTTGTATTTCCGGATCCAGCAGGTTCTTGGCTTGTAACCGCAATTTGATGTACTGGCCGACCTTCTGGGTGATGCCGAAGTTCAGTGTGCCGAATTCCTTTTCGTAAAGACTCGGGATTCGGCCTGATGCTGCTGCACCCGGACCAGCAATCAGGGTATCGCCACGAACTGTGTAGAACATCGAAAGCTGCGTTCCAGTGTCATCTATATCGTAAGTTAGAAACAGGTTGTACAACATCTCCGGGGCATTGGTCGCATCCCGTGATGTGATGCCTACTTCTTCCGCACTGCCCACTTCAAATGGGAAACCAGGAGGAGCGCTGTTAAGTGGCAAAGTCACTTCCGAATCAATCAGCGTCAGGTTCGCCCCACCGCCCAAACCCTTCAACGGCTCCCACAACTCCCCGGCCTGCTGGCGAACTTCAAATTCCCATCCGCTCAAACGTCCCTTGGGATAATTCACAGCCGTAACAAAATCACCAATAACCCCGTCTTCTGCCTGAATAAACTCAATCGGACGGGTGATATCCTTGTAAAAGTAAGAAATCGAGAACAAACCCCCCAAATACGGTACGTAATCTGCCCGTAAATCGTAATTTTTCACTGCACTCATCTTCAAATAGGGGTTGCCGATGAAAATGTCACCCCCCAGAAATTCTTGCTGCACAATCGGGGTCAATTCCCTGAATACCTGCCGGGCCACCGTTTCGGTATAAGCACCGCGCAAGGTCACTGCTTCCACCGGCTTGTACACAAAGCTGATAACCGGGAGTACATCTTCCTGCGAAAAATCTGCATTCAGATTGCTCAGCTCTGCCAGCGTCTGCAAGCGCCGGGCACCACTGGGTTGAGGCAAACCACTGCTGGGATTAAACAACAAATAAAGTGGACCATCCGCCCCACCCAACACCGCTGGCAAATCCGGTTGACTTTCAATGCTGATCTTGGTGTTTTCAAATCGCGCACCACCAATAATGTTGAAATTACTGGTCAGCGGCAGATCCACCATCAGATACCAGGCATCCAGATCTTGCCGACCTCTATAATCCACATCCACTGGGTCATCACCCAATATATCGGGAACGCTTTCGGCAAAATCACTGAAATAATCCTCAATGGTGCATCATATGGAACCGGAAATCCATCCACGAACTCATTACGATTGCTGAATGAGTCCTGCAGATAGCTCCGCTCCACCCGGTCATTGAACAAACCGATTTTGAAGTATCCTGCACTGTCGGACCATTGCCGAAATGGAAGTTTCACATCCATCGTATACTGATTGCTTTCCTCTTCAATATCCTGCCAGATGCGGTTGAAGTTCCCGATGCTGCCGCCAGTCAATCGGGTCTGATGCTGTCCCGATGCCGGCAGGTAAATCGAACTGAATAATCGTTTATCCGGCTCATACCGGCGTGTCGAACTTTGTGCATAAAACCACGAAAACTCCGGATTCTCCAGCCTGAAGAATGTCACTTCCCCGGATTCATCCAGCACAGGCAATGTGTGTTCCCCGCTGAACTGCAACGACTGCGTGGTCCGCTCCACATAGGTAAGAGATTCATTACGAAAATAATTGGGAATATCCGTGGGGCTGAACACAAATTGTTTGAGAAATGAATTGTCATCCAAATTCGGCCACCATTCCGTCGAACTGCGGGTGTCCTGTTCCACACGAGCGGTATCCTCGGCTGAATGGGCATACATATAAACGATTTTGAAACGGTTGAACTCGTTTTCCAGCCCGGCCGTCGCCAGCCCACCCCACTTCACTTCCTGACTTCCCTGTTCTACATCAAACAGTGATGCACGAGGTGTACCAAAATAGTTTCCCCAGCGCGGGGCATACCCTCCAGGAGGAGTACCCAAAGGGACCTGACCGATATCCCCAATCCCCAGATCATCCTTGACACCATTGTCAAAGTAGGAACTCCCCTGATCGTAATAAAAACTGATCACCCCACCCGTCCTCCATCCATCCGCCAATTCCCGATTCCCACCCGCCGTCGCACTCCACTTGTAATTGATTGGCGCATCCCCCCGCGACACCCCTTTGGCGCCGTTGTAAAATCCATCACTCCCTGCGGGATTGTAAAACTCGCTCTGGATTGCCCTTCCACCATCATCAAAACCCCAGAAATTCACCCCACCACCCTTATACGTCAGAAACTCCCCGTCCCCCGGGTCATTGGTATTGATCGAGGTGCTTGCCGAGAACTGGATCACGTTCTCATCCGGAATGCCTTTGAGCACCACGTTCACCGCACCCCCCGATGCATCCCCCTGCTGATCCGGCGTAAACGTCTTGCTCACCTGAATGCTGTCGATCACGGTCGAAGGAAACTGATCCAGTTCCACCGCACGAGTCTCGGCATCCGCCGATGGCAACCTCACATTATTCAAAAGCGAAACGACATACCGATCCGGCAAGCCGCGAATCACCGCAAACTTCCCGTCCGATACCGTCGCCCCCGCCACCAGCGAAAGCGCCGCCGCCGCATCGCTGGCACCCGCCCTGCTGATGAGTTCCGAACTCACCGAGTCCAGCAATGCCGGGGCATCGGCCCTTAACTCCAGCAACCCTGCTTCCGTGCTGGTCCCCAGTTGCACATCCTGAACGATGAATTCCTCCATCTCCACGAATTCGCCGCTCAGATACATATCCACATCAGTAAGCTGGCCCGGCTGAACCACCACATCCGACTTGATCTGTCGTGTGTAGCCATCCTTGGCAAAGATCAGCGTATAGGTGCCGGCGGGAGATTCTCAATGACGTAATTACCCTGCTCGGTCCCCTCAACCTTGGCGCCCGTCTCAGCCACTGTGATCTGCGCCAAAGGCAGCGGGGCTTCGAAATCCTTGTCATACACCATGCCACGAATGGAACCAACCTGCTGTGCCACCACCAGGGGTGAACACATCAGTAACAATCCGGCACCGGCCAAGGTTACAACAGACTGCCGATTCACCAGGGATCCTTCAATGCTGCTTTGGCCGTTTGCATGGCCTGCCACAACTCCGCCGACGGCTCAAAGCCCGATTCCACCATGGCGCACGCCAATTCGCTCAAACTCTCAGCACGAGGCCGAGAGTTGGGATTCACCAATCCTTCCTCTTGCGCCCGACTGAACACTTTCTCCGCCGTCGCACCATCCCCCATGACCTGATAAGCCTTGGCCAATGGCAGCAGTGTTCGGCAGAGATGAATGTTCAGAATCGCCTTGTACTGAATGTCAAACATCTTCAAGGTATCTTCCGCGTACTTCCGGCCTTCTTCCTGCTGCCCACAAAGGTAACGCAACCCTGACATTCGGCCACGATATTGAATCGCCTGTTCCGGAGACCATTGGGAACCATCAAAAAGCAACTGTGCCTGCTCCATCCACTCCAGAGCCTGTGCTTGATCCTTGTGCTCAAGTGCCACTTCCACCAGCGACAACATGATGTTCAAACGTAAAAAAAACGGCATCCGTACTTTAACCCAGGCCTGCTGGATTTGCGTAAACCAGCTCTGCCCTTCGCTCACTTTGTGGATAAAACCGTTCTGCCAGCGCCACATACCCCTCCAAGGCGTTGTACACCACTTCAAATCGCTGGGAAGTGCTCATGGCATCCAGCTGCTCCCGTACCAAGGCATACGTTTCCTGGGTACTCCGCTTCGCACGTACCACCGTCACCTGTCCCGCTTCATGAGCCTCAGCACCGGATTGAAATGCATTGGCAACATCATCCTGTTGCAGCCAGGCAAACGCCTCCCCGATCCGCGTACGAATCACACCCCGCCGCCAATCCCCCACGTTCGGGTCCTTGGCCACATCGCTGGCAATCATCAGCACCGGCTCGATGACCTCCTGCGATACACCCTGCTGTGCCGCTTCACTGCCCACCATTCCCAACATCGCCGCAAAACGCCAGTTCTTGATCTGCTTGACCCGGTCCAGCACAAACACCGGCTGACCGGCTTGCAGCGCCGATGTTAGTACCTTCTCCTGCGCCAGTGACCGCGACTTGATATGCGGATCAATCGGGATCAGCGTCGCCACATCAAATGCATACTCCAGAAGCTGACGCTGCATGTCACCCAATGGCTGATCCTTCAGCTTGGCTTTAAGTCCCGCCACCAAAGCAGGCGTGTCTTTGGTCAGCACCAGTTCATCCGATTGGGACTCTGTTTCCCGCTCCGCAGGGGTCATCGCCTGCAAGGGATTCAGCACCGAAAGGGTCAGCACACAAACCAAAAGGGCAGCAAAAAACTTCATGGCTGGCTTCCTAGAAAGAACTGGTGGCGGTGTTGCTCCGCCACCAGTTCGAGATTACGAAATCAGACTATTCGAACATCCAACCGGGGCTGAATTACTGAACCGATACGCGGTGCAGCAGGTTGGCCGACAGACCCAGGTCGCTCACGAACAGCTTGTAGCTGCCGTCACCGGTCACAACCGTCTCAGGGGTCCAGTTGATGCCGTCTGCGGAGCTTTCAACCACGTAGGTGAAACCGCTGTCGGCCTGGAAGCCGGTGGCCATCACGAACGCAGTGGAAACAGGGTTGGTGGGGTTGGCAGGACCGGTGAAGATGCCGTAGGCATCGGCAGCCGTCCAGCCCTTGGCCCAGTTCACATCCTTGCTGAAGCCGCCGCGGAACTTGGCGGGGGTGAAGAAGCCATCATTAGGAGCTTCCGATACGCTGGTGATTGCATCGCCAGCAGCGCGGGGTCCAGACCGGTCACCAGAGCCATGGCGATGCTGCCGAAGTCGAACGCCGTACCGCGAGCCAGTGCGGAGATGGGCAGGCTGGTAGCCACAACGTTGCCCTTGGCAGGCAGGCTGGCGCCGGAGCTGGTCAGGTAAGGACCACCAGTGACGGGTTCGCTGTAGGCGCTGCCGTTGGTGTTGTTGTAGAACACGGTGTCAGTCATTTCGTTCAGGAAGCCCTGACCGATGCTGGCATCACCAGCCGACTGAGCGGTGTAAAGCTCAGCAGGGGTGAAGGGGCTGACTGCACTTGCGCTTCCGGTGGGGAGCACAGTGTAGGCCGTCGCCCACTGCTGGATGGGGGTCAGAATGTGACCAGGGGTACCCGTGGTACCGGTTTCCGAATAGCTCTGACCATTTGTCCAACCGGTCAGATACTCAGGGGTTCCGCTTTCTGATGCTTCCAGACGAACGATGCGCTCGCCGATGTCCATGAAAATGCAGTTGCGGAACTGCACCCGGCTGGCATCGCGCCAAGCGAAGGCATGATCAGAACCCTGACGCCCGGAAATCTGGCCGTCAGGCTGACCGATCACGGTGAAGTTGTAGATGGTCGTGGTGGTCACAGGCTGGGCATCGTAAGCTTCAGCGCCATCGATTTCGAAAGCGTTGTCACCGATACCCGATCCGCTGCTCACGCCAGAGGTTTGGCTGTAGCCCTGAACGATCAGACCGAATTGAGCCTTACCGCGCCAGCCCTGATCCACATCGAAGCTATCGTCACCGATGTTCCAGATGCTGACATACTTAAAGCTGACAGTACCACCCCAGATTTCGATGCCATCATCGATGTTATTCCAGATGTCCACGTGGTGGATATCGGTTTCACGACCGATGCCACCGAGCGACAGACCATTCAATTCACGGTTGGGGTCGCCGATCAGTCGGCCACCGTATCGCAGTGAAACATAGGCCAGGGTACCGCTGTCATCGTCATCGTTGCCGCCGCCGTAGTTGTTGCCGGGATCACCAGCCAGCAGACCTTCCATCAGGGACTTGTTGAGAGCGGTGGGAACAGCGGTGTTGGCGACAGCGCCAAAACCGTCATTATAAGTGGCGACAGGCTGGAGGGCCACATTGGCGTTGGTGCGGCTGTAGGAGATCACGCCTTCACCGAGCATGGTGATGTTGCCCCATTCCTGGGTGCCCAAGCTGTCACTACCACCGAACTGAGGATCGTTCTCGCTGGTGAAAATAATGGGCTTGGTGGCCGTGCCGCGAGCAATCAGCTTGCCGCCGCGTTCCACGATCAGGGTGCCCTCATCAGCGACCACGTTCACGATGTTGGTGCCTGCTTCGATGGTCAGCGTCGCACCTGCTTTGACACGCACCGCCCCATCCAACTGGTAGGTGTTGTTGGCGGTCCAGGTTTCGGAAGCGACGATGTCACCGGTCTTGACGACGGTGGCGGCGTAGAGGCCGGTGGCCGTGGTCAGGCCAGCGAAGGCCACGAGAGTCGAAAGAGTCTTTTTCATTGTTCTCAATCCTTTTGTAAACAGAGTGATATTGGTACAAACACAATTTGACGTTAGGAACCGATTATTTAATTGTTAGAAACAGGTTTATTTCGCTTGACGGCGACGGGCCAGGAGCAGCCCGCTGCCAGCAAGCAGAAGGAGAGCGGATGTCGGCTCGGGAACCAGTGCAGTCTTGAAGGTCGTCTGCGGACGAGCAGTGATGTTATCAAGACGGAACTGAAGATTGCCACCATCGGCAATCGCCTTGCCAAGGAACACAGCGGTGTAGTACACGGGAAGCAGACCGTCATCGCTGGGGGCTGTGTCAGAGGCAACAAAGGGCTTGTTGAAGAACAGGCCGTAGATATTGGTAACACCAGGGGTGTAACCGCTCAGGGCCAGCACATTGATGGTGGGGAAAGCCTCAATCTGAGTGGCGGAACTGCCGCCGAAGCCGGTGGTGCCGATCACTGCGTCCTGAGCATCCCATAGAAAGCTGTTGAATGGCGCATCCATGGTCGGAGCCGTGTAGGACTGGCCATCCCAACCATCATTGTCCAGATCGAACACCAGAGCGAAGGTCCCGCCGGTGTTGACGGGGTTAATGAGGTTGCCCAGTTCGTTGTTTGCACCTTTGTGACGCACCGAGTAGGTCACAGTTGCCTGAGCAGTGGCGGCCAGAGCGAGCGTGGCCACGGAAGCGAGAACCAAGTTCTTGGTAAGAGCCATAGTAAGAGTCTCCCTGATTCGTGACGAATTCTTCTTGGGAATTCGCGTGTTGTTTAGTAGATCAAAACCATCACGATTGCAAATCAAACACCAGCGTATTTATTTTTTAACAGAATCAGAACAGAGGATTGGGAATGGTAACGACCGTGCCAGCTGAGCCGGACGGAACCCGAAGATCGAAAGCAGCGGCAAAATCGATCACCATCAGGTCGTTATCACCAAAGAAGTCAAACCAAGTGTAGTCGCCGGGGTTACCAAGGCCAACAGAATCAGCCCACAGAGCGCTATTTGAGCCGGACTTGTTAATGCCAGTGGAACCGTTGTCGTAAATATATACTTCGTTGGCATCGCCAACAGCACCGGGACCAGCCAATCCGGAGATACCAACAGTGATGGGGGCAGGAACCACTGCACCAAGATTGATATCGCCGCCATCGGGAAGGATGAAGGCAAAATCGTGGTCAGGTGCATTGCCATCAATCAAAAGAGTCAATGAGGTCAGACCATTGTTACGAACAATTACGCGGGTACCAGGAGCAATGATACGTTCATTGTTATCACCGAAGAATGTAATCCATGTCTTGGTGCTGGAATCCCAAACAGCCGAGTCAACCGCGGAATTGTTGATGGTGTTGATGCTGGGGTCAAGCACGTAGAAATACACTTCGGTAGTGTCGTTGTATGACAACCCTTCATACTCGGGCTTGAGGATGCTGCTGACGGTGTGGTGCTTGTAGATACGAACCTTGTCACCAGCGGCGATGACTGCTGCCACATCAGCGCTTTCCACGCCCAAGGTCGTGCCATCATCGGTGAGGATGGTGGTCCAAAGGCCGTTGGCTGCGCCTTCGACGACTTGGATGTAGTAGGTACCCTTTTCGCCAGCAAACACATCGCCCTTGCCGAACAGCCCATCATGAGCAGCGGTCAGGGTGACATCGGTGCCGGACACGGAAGCGACTTCGGCTTCGAGCACGATTACGTTGTTCACGGGAACACTGAGCAGAGCATCTGACTCAGCGGGGACGCTGAGCAGAATGGAGGCCGACATTTCTTCCGCAGCCTGGCTGGCGTAACCAGCCGAGAGGGTGGCGGCGAGAGCGGCTGTGAGCAATAAAGCCTTGTTTTTCATGATTTCTCCTCGATATTCAAGTTGTTAACGGTGGGACAAGCAGGAACCTCCCCTGCAAGTCAAGTTCATAAGCGCTGTGGTTTCGCTGGTTGACCTCCTCCTCCTGATAACAGGTGATAAAACGTGTTTCTCGCCTTACGCAGGCGGTATCCCTTGGCACGAACTGTTCCGGGATATCGTTTCCCCCAAGAGGAACCAGCGATGTTCCAAGAACAGTGTAACTGACGTACACTTGGCTTGTGCTAATTAACTGTTTGAAAATTGTTAGTTTTCAGTGAGCAAAACATCGTTGTCCTCCATGACAAGTTAGGAGCGATCGGCGTTCATCCCGGCTGTGTCGTGCGAGTCATTCCAAATCACGCAGGTTGGGATTTCTCGTTGACGGGAGAACTATAACTGATGGATGTATGAGGAGCATGAAGGTTTCGTTGAATCTTGATGAGAAGTTCGCTAGTTATTTGTGAGTTTTGAGAGATGTGGTAACAGGGGCAAAGCCCTGGCGGACAAATTGCCAGTGGCACAGGCTGGATAATAAAACCGCAGACCAAGGGGTCTGCGGTGGGGGTGATCAAACTCATTATTGTTATCAACCCAAGGGGGTCAGGCGAACCACCAGACCAGAAGCTGGGCGGTGTCCACATTGCCGATGGCGAATTCCTCACTCGTCAGAGGGGCGGTACCCAGCAGGGAGAGTTCGCTGATGAGCAGGGCATTGGACTGGTAAGCCATCAGGCCGACGGAGCCAGCGTTGGAGTCGTCCGCAGTGAGCGTATCGTTGTCGGGGTCATCGGCCAGGAGCTCCCAACTCAGGGGCAGGCGGGTAGTCGGCTGGTGGTTCAGGCCGATGGCGTGACCCAACTCGTGGGCGATGATGTTGGCAAAGGCGATCGAGTAGCTGTTGAGCATCTGCACGGTGGAGGTGACCGGAACGATGCCAGCAAAGTTGTCGGCGATCACGATCGCTTCATTGGCAGGGTTGCGTCCAGCCACATCAATACCACTGGCCAGACCCAGCAGGCCGGGCAGGGGCTGATCGGGGGCTCCGATGTACACGGTGGTGTAATCACTGCCCTGAACAAGGCCCTGAGTCGAGGGGTTCACCGTGGTGAACCACAGACCGGAGACGGCTGCTGTGAAATCGGAGAAGTCCGCCTGAGCGACCAGTTGTGCCAGTCCTCCGCCCGGAGCGCCCGGGAGCGTGGCAGGCAGGGTGTTGAAGATGGTCAGGATGTTGGCAAGGATGCCGGTGACTCCGCCACCTCCGGTGATGAGCGTGGTACGGTTGGCATCACCCGCCAGTTGATCACTGAGCGTGGCAGTATCGAAGGCATCGAAGGTGAAGTTGCCGTAGTCGCTGTACTGCGTGGTCGTTCCACCATCGAAGTTCAGATAGACCAGCTGTTTGAGCGGATCCGTGACGTAGCCGACAAAGTAATCCTCCATACCCATGGTCACGGTGCCATCGAGGTTGAGGGTGCCCCCGAGGGTGGTGGCCAGTGGCAGTTGTCGGTACTGGTGAGGGCGATGCTCAGGTCGTAGCCGGTGCCGCTGAACTGGGAGGTAAAGATTCCCTGAGTGCCTCGAACGACGATGAAGTAATCACCGTTCTCAGGGAGTTCGAGGAACTGCGCCAGGTTGCTGGCATCAGAGTTAAATTGATACTCATACCGAGCGAGGACTTCGAAGCTGTCATCGGCAGGGTCGGCAGTGCCCTGATGGTCACGGTAGAACACAGCCATGGAGAGCGGGGCATCGCTGGTCAGGTTGATCCCCAGGAATTCGCCAGCAGCAGCGTTGAAGTTGAAGATATCAATGTCGGCAGGATCCGAGATGGTGTTACCCAGCAGAACCAGGCCGCCATCCAGTGCGATGGTGACGGGATTGCTCAAGGCGGGGAGGAAATCATCTTCGGCGTCACCCGCAAAAGCAGTGAATGTATAGTTGCCGCCTTCAATACCATCGGCATTGCCATCGAGGATGGTGCCGGTGGGATCACCGACCAGCGAATTGCGCAGGTTGGACCGCAGACCTGAGCGATCAAAAATCGGGCTGGCACTGGAGCCGTCGAGCGTCACGATCAGAGTGCCTTCAAGCGGGGTGGGGCTTTCCGAGAAGCAGCCGACCTGCGCAGGATGCCGTTGCTGTCGGTGTATTCAAAGTAGCGCAGGGTCAGGTTGGTCAGTTGCACGCCATCGAGCAGGGCTGTGATGGTGCCACCATCGCCGGGGGCAGTGGAGAGGCGGATCGAATTACGGTTGAGAGCTTCGCTGAAGTTGATTTCAATGGTCGAATCGCTGGACAGGCGATGGCTCAAAACGGTCGGAGCACCGGCTGGGTCGGTGTATTGACGCTGAGCCAGTGCTGCACCGGTGGTGTTGGTGGAGACACGTCCGAGGTAACCGGCGACAGCCAGCACGGACTGGCGGGCACCGCCGATCTGAGTGGTTTCTATGCGACCGGAGAAGGTGGCTGAATCAAGCCTGCTCGGGAGCAGGCCACCAGCTTCGGCAGCATCACGGAAGTCACCATCGACGGTGAAACCGACGTAGCCACGGTTGTCGGCAGGCAGGCCCGGACCATCAGCTTGCGGAGGCAGCACGCCCACCGCCAGCACACTGTCGATGAACCGGCCCGTAAAGCGAGCAGAGCGTAACGCTCCGCCGGTGATGACATCGTCCGCAGTGTTGTAGATGCCGTCGGCCCCAATCCAGGTGCCAATGGAATACACGGCATTATTGCTTTCACCGCTGACACTGAGGGTGCCAAGATCCATGCCGACATCCAGCAGGCCGATGTTCACATCTTTCAATGTCGCGGAAGTTAAGCCCAGCTGATAAGCGATGGTGCCACGGTGGATCATGCCCACGCTGAGAGTGGTACCGCGTCCGCTGACGATCAGGCTCGTGCCTGCCTCGGTGCCGCCGGTGAAGGTCACACCTGCGACATCGCCGAGTACCGCCAGCGATCCGCCAGTCTGCAGGATGCCACGCACGTTCAGGGCACCCGACATCCAGCCGAATTCACCCATGCCTGCGAAGTTACCGTTGACCGTCAGGCCGGTTGCGTTCCCTGCCACATCGATCACAGCCCCGGTGCCGACGTTGCCGCTGATGCTGATGGTGCCAGTCTCGCCAGCGGTCAGGCGACCGTTGAAGTCACCGGTGTTCGTGAAGGTACCCAGTTTTCCGGCGGCATCGATGATGCCAGCATCCGTCACATTGCCGCGCTGGGTGTATGTTGAAATATCGCCACCAGCCAGCACAGCACCGCCCATGGTCCCGGTGATGCTGAGGCTGCGGATGGAACCGGCGGTATCAAGCACCCCTGTGAAATTACCATTGATAGTCACGGAACCAAAAGTATTGCCGGTGGTGTTGACGATGGCTCCGAAAGCACCACTGACCGTCATGGTATCGATGCTGTGGGCGATCAGGCCGCCGAGTACCGCACCGTTAGCCATGCTGACGAATGTCTGCGTATCAGGGACAAAGCCAAAGAACGTGTTGCTTATTGCGTTGTACGACAGGTCAGCAAGGGTTTGGGGCACAAGCCCGTTGCCGCTGCGGGAGCTGACCTGAGCGGTGGCCGTGTCAATTTCCACCACGCGGTTCAGGATTGGGTCGATGGCAACGAGGTTGCCGGTGGTGTCATCCACATCCAAACCGACCAGAGTCACAGCCGAGCCATTTTCCAGAATATCACCCACCTTGGTCAGGGCACCGGTAGCGGTTACGAATTGGAAAAGTTGACCGTCGCCCGTGGTGATAAACAGCCTGCCTCCGGCGAAATTATCGCCCGCGATGTAGGCACGATCATTCGCCCCTGCTGTCAAGCCATTGCCACCTGCATCGATCAAAGCACTCACCCGGGTGAACTGGCCGGTGGTGGTATTGATCATGCCCAGCATCAGGGCGCGACCCTGAGCGTCGGCCGGATCGGCCGGGCTGCCATAGAAGGCATCGACCGTCTGGTCGTAAGCGAAGCTGCGATATCCGCCACCCTTGCCCACTGCAAAGACATCAAGGCTGTCAGCGAGGTCGCTGTTCTGTTGGATGAGTTGGAATTTAGCCTGAACGTGCGGCAGTGCCGTAACGACGAGCGGGTGAATGCGATCGTCCTGTCGGCGCGTGACGGAA
>JAAUTM010000004.1 GCA_012031455.1 Phycisphaerales bacterium | reverse complement strand
CCGCGGTGATGGCGGTCTTCTCGCTGCGCAGCTTTTCGCTGGCAATCAAGCCTGCGGGGTTATCCGCCCCACGGTTGATCTGGAGACCGGTTGATAATCGTTCCAGGGACATTTGCAGCGTTTTATTCTGTTGGTTAAGAATCCGCTGCGCCAGCATTGATCCGACATTCGTGTTGATGCGACTCATGATGAAGTCCTCCGTGAACGCTTATCCGGGGGTTCACGCCCGTTGACTTGGCCTCCATGCCCTGAAAATTGCTCCACTGTTTGCGTGCGACGTTATCGGCACAGGAATTCGGCGAACCGCGGCGCCTTTTCACCCGTGCGGAGCTGACTTCTCCGCGTGACCGACCAGGACTTCCTGATCGATCCGGGCCGTCCACCCGAATCCTGATGTTTCCGCCGATGCTCGTGTTTTGTTCGGTGTTTTTGTCTTGTTCCGAACAACCTTCGAGCCAAACATTTCTTATCGGAACCCGTTTCGTCATATCCCCGACAAACCGCAGGTTCCTAACCGCCATTACCATCGACACAGCCCTCCTGTGACTTAAGTCCGGCATAATCGCTACAGACCCACCATGTGCAAAAATGCCTTGTTTTAAGGCATAAATTTATTAAAATATTTTTTTTAGGGGCCTGTCAAGACATGCCGGACCCTGCGGTTGCCCTTGCATCAATCAGACGTACATGCATCCCAGAGGTAAACAAAAAGGGCCGGAAGCCCATTGCCTGAGCTTCCGACCCATGATTTTAACCAAATAGTTTTACCAAGATCCGCCGAGCATCAAACGTTTACTGCAGAAGACGCAGCACGTTCTGAGGCTGAGAATTGGCGGTAGACAATACGCTTGAAGCCGCCTGCACCAGAATCTGGCTTCGGGTGAGGTTTGCGGTTTCCTTGGCGAAGTTGGTGTCGCGGATCACGCTCTCGGCAGCGCTGGTGTTTTCCAACGCGACATTCAAGGCATTGATCGTTGAACCCACCACATTCTTCTGGAAAGAACCCAGCCGACCACGCAACTGTGAAACCTGCTCGATCGCCTTGTCCACGATCTTCTGCGAAGTTTCGGTGTTGCCTGAAATAACATTGTAGGTCTTGCCACTGGCCAGGTCTGACAGGTAGCCCAGACTCTTGGAACCAAGGTTACGGGCAGCCACATTGCGGATACCCAGTGACACCTGGTTGTTGATGTCAATGGTCGGACCCATATGGAACTTGGCCCCGCCGCCGGTCACGGTCATGGCGTTGATCGAATTGGTACCACCGGTGATGATTGCGGCAGCTGTGGTGAATTCCAACGATACATTGAGCGTATCGGTGTCGATCGAGGCCACCTTGCCCTTGCCACGGGCAGTCACGCCGTTGATCACAGCAGCGATATCCTTACCGGTATCGCGTACTTCGTTCACACTGGCCCATGCCGTAAACGCTGCACCACGCACGTTTTCATTGGCAGCACTGACCACCACGGCACCGCTGCCAGCCGACTGACCGCCAAGATTGACGATCTTGAAGGATACAAACTGATCCGAGCCGAACTCGGTGCTCTTCAAGTACATCGTCGAGGTCGCACCACTGGTCTTGGCGGAAATACCCGTCACCGATTTGTAGGTGTTGACGGCGGCGGCAACGGCGCTGATTTTGGTGCCGCTGGCGAAGCTGAACTGGCGGGAACCCTTGTTACCAGCCACTTCAAACACAAAGCTGCTGCCGGTGGTCAGGTCCAAAGCACCACCTGCCGAAACGATCACGCCAGCGCGGGCGGCTGAACCTGTCAGCAGAACGTTCACGCCCTGGCTGGAGCCAAAGTTGATCTTCGCTGCGTTGACGGAATAGTCTGCCACGGTGGTCGCTACACCCGTGACGGTGAAGTCATAACCGCCGTTAAGCAGTTTGGTGCCAGCGAAGCTGGTCGTTGAGGCGATACGGTCAATGGACTGAATGATGCCATCGATCTGCTGCTGATTGGCATCTTTTTCAGCCTGCGACAAACCGGCAACGTTGGCGGCTTCACCGACCAAACCTTGCAGTTCCGTGAGCTGGGCCTGAATCTCCTGCAGACCACCTTCTGCAATGTTGGCAATCTGGTCAGCACGTTCGGCGTTGCCGATGGCGGTGCTGATGGCGGTCTTTTCACTACGCAGCTTTTCGCTGGCAATCAGACCTGCGGGGTTATCGGCCCCACGGTTGATCGCCAGACCGGTGGAAAGCCGTTCCAGGCTCTTGGTCAGCGACATGTTCTGGGTGGACAAGGTACGTTGTGCGATCAGCGAGTTGATGTTCGTGTTGATTCGACTCATGGCTTACTCCCCTAACTGGTTGATGGATCGAAATCTCATTTGACTGTGCCTTGGGAGACCTTCTCCTGAGGCGGGCGATTCACTTGCGTACTGCCGGCTGTTAGCTCATGGCCATCAATCCTCCCGCAGCAAAGAACGCTTCCAGCATTCATGCCGACTTTTGGGTTCCAGAACCGTCACCTTTCACAATCGCGGCATCCTTTCCGCTGACTTGGTGCCGGCTCTGGCGGGCTCTTGCCCAGCCGGCGCGAGGTTCGTTAACCGCCCCGCCCGTCGTAACCACCTGTGGATTTCGATCCATCACGTGGCTGCATGGGTGAGCATCGGAACACACAGGCCCCTTGATGACCGACTGCACTGATGGATCAACCCAAATATTCATTCAAGACCGTTACCACCCTCACCAGTGCCAACACAGGCATAACCCCCACCGCTGGCACAGACGGAATAAACGGACTATGGGAATGTCGCATTGGCACAAGTGGCCCCGTCAAATTGATGAAAGTTGTCAGAATCCGCAGATTCGATGTGAACGCTTCCAGACTCAATTTATCTCAGATTTCGTGACTAACTGTGCCATCGATGCGCGCAGAAAAAAGGCATGCGCGACCGCATCGCCATGCCTTCATAAAGAACACTTACGATTTAATTCATTCTTCAGATACCGATGCGGGACACAAACTCCGCTTGTCCGCTCACCCCCGGCAATCTCAGCCGAAACACACCACCAGCCTTCTCGCCTAAAGCCTGTTTGTTGTCTCCCCCGGCTGTGGTGATGTACATCGAACCATAATCCTCATCACCGAAAAACCCAGACTCGATACACGCTTGACCGGCATGTCTAATCCTCTGGATTTCTTTTTCCCTCCGACGAGTAGTTAACAATGCACGATCCATTCCAACGGGTGGACCAGATGTTCCAGCGATTGTCGAGGGTCATGCCATCAGGCACTCCGCCTTCTTCTTCGGTTTTTACCAGCACCTTCTGGTTGGTGATGTTGCCGGTGGCGCGATCATAATCAAATGTGTAAATTTCACGCTTGGGGCTGTCGGTGTAATAAAGAGTCTTCCCGTCCAGTGAAAAGCCCATGCCGTTGGAACAGCCGATGCCTTCGAGAAGCAGATGCAGGGAACCATCGCAATCCAGCCGGTACAGCCTGCCGGGCCGCTCTTTGGTGGACATGGTCCCGCAATAAACGCGTCCCTGAGGGTCGGCAATGACATCATTGAAGCGTGTGGTGACCTCATCGGGAATTTCCTCAATCACCTGACGGATGATGCTCCCATCCTTCCATATCGCCACGGATCCGCGGTCCATGAAAAGCAGCAATGAACCATCGGCCTGCATGGTGAAACCGCCAACCACACGCCCCTGGTAACAAACCTCATGATTGCCATTGGCCGGGTCATAACGGTAAAGCTTGCCTGCTGGAATATCCGTCCAGTAAAACTTCTTTTCCAACGGATGCCAGTAGGGGTTTTCGGCACAGACGCAGGCGTAATCACACAGCAGTTGTAAATCCGGAGGGATCATGACGATTATCCTTTTGGTAATGGTTTATGAGAGTTTAAGTGTTTTCAAAGATGTATGCATGTCTGGAGCAGAGTGCCATCTTTTTCGATACGTCATAATACAAAACTGAATCAGGTCGGTACGGGTTCCACCCGATAAACAAGAGACCATGATACAAGACGAATATTACAAAGTTTATTCGGGGGGATCCTAAAGATCATGGCTTCATCTTCACCGCATAAAAAAGTCTCCTGTTTAGACAGCCTCAAGCTCAGTGAACGTGAGCATCAGGAGCTGTTGCAGCAATTGCGCGATGAGGAATCCCAGTCCAAGGCCAAGAATCGCCGTAACGATCAAAGAATTGATTACAACATTACCGGTGGGATTATCATTCAGGTCCATCACCCCGGCGGCTCCGTGGCCAACTACATGATTCGCACCCGTAATCTCAGCAAACATGGGATGGGGTTTCTACATGGCAATTTTCTGCACAGCGGCACCCCCTGTCTGGTCGCACTACGACGCATTGACCATCACACCACCACCGTGGCCGGGGAAGTGCGTCGCTGCCGCTTGATCCACGGACGAGTGCATGAAATAGGTATTCGCTTCCAAGCTCCCATCGAGATCGATCAGTACATCAACCTCAATGAACCCAAAGATACTGATGCCGGCAAGCCCAGCATCAAGTTGCCTGAACTGATGGGACGGGTGCTCTACGCCGAGGACTCGATCAATGATCAGGAACTGCTCAAGTTTCAATTAAAGACACTGGGCATGGAGGTCATCACCGTATCCAACGGCCCCGAGGCCCTTTTGCATGCGGAAGTGGAAAAGTTCGACTTGATCATCACCAATATCTGGCTTCCGGGCATGACCGGGCCGGAGCTGGCGATGTGCCTTCGCGACAAAGGCTACAAGGGCATCATCCTCGCCCTGACCACGGATGCCGCGAGGATACTCGCCGCCAGGCTTTGGAATGGGGCTGCTCCGACCTGATGCTCAAGCCTTATGCCATGGAGGATCTGGTTCGATACGTCCACAAACACGTTCAGGAACACCGACATCGAAATGATGCAAAGGCCCCGCTGACCAGTGTGTATTGGTCCAATCAATCCATGAAACCCTTGATTACTGGCTTTTTGGAACGGCTGGGTACTCAAGTGGATGAATTGGATGAACTCATAAGCAAGGATGCCAACATCCAGATTCTGCAAAAACGTTGTCTGGATTTGAAAGGCACTGCAGGCGGTTACGGATTTCCGCAGATCAGTGAAGCCGCTGACCAGCTTTTCCAAAAACTCACGAGTCAGGCTCCGGTGGCCGACAGGCAGGCAGCCCACCGCGAATTGAACGGGTTATGCCGTCGAGCGGTTGCTGTGCTTGGCTCGTCAAATCACCCTTGATGTAAGACCTTCAAGGTGGCTCATGGCATCCACATTATCAAGCAATGACGCTTTCTAGTGCAATTGAATCAACCCCCAGCCACACCACCTTTGATCACCCGTGGAAGGCGGGGCGTTCGAGGGTACTGCGCAACGAACCGGGCATGGTGCGTACCGTTGATACCACGGGCTCGCCACGCATGGGATCAACTCCCATCGCCATATCAGCATCGGTGGTTTCGGGGACTTGTGAAGAGGACGCCTTGCCTTGGGGTTCACTTTTTGATGGTTGTGTCTGTGAAGTCAAGTGACCCGGTGCAGGTGTCACTGGGCTGGAATCGCTTGTTGTTTCCTGATCGGGGATTAACTCCTGCAACTGCCTGGCACGCTCCAGAGCATGGGGCCGACGCATACATCTGCCTCCAACGTGGCCCCATCATGCACCATGAGTTTGGGGGTGTAGAGTTTGCCCGCCAGGAACGCTCCGGGCAGTAGTTCCACTTCACCCTCAGCCAATACCTCAGCCTCAACATGACCGGCCAGCCGAAGCGAAGTACACATCACCTGTCCCTGCACTTTCGCGCTGGCTGGCAGTTCCAGTGTGCCCATGACCTGCAATGTGCCCTCGACTTCCCCCATCATCAGCAGATCGTTCTCCAGCCAGAGCTCCCCGCGGACATGACAGTCCGCCCCGATCACTGTGCGATTCTTCGATTGGTCCATCGTCATGGCGTGTACCCTTTATTTTCCACCCCGACTTTTATCGGTTCAGGGCTGAATCCAGGTGCAATCAAACATAAACAGACGAGTCCCGGTCGATGGAAAAAACCAACTTAGCTCGCAACTTGTTATATCCTGAATAATTTATCTGCAACTAAACCTTACTCCCCCATCACCCACTGACGAAGCACTTTGTAATCTGTTTTGCCTGTGCCCAGTACCGGAATACGTTCCACCTGACGCACTTCATCCAACCGCATCACCCCACGGAAGCCATGCTCGGCCAGCAGCGTATTGGCCTGTCGTAATTCAATGGGCCGGGTGGTGAACAGCATGATTTTGCGTCCGGCCGTGCCATCGCTGTGAGTAAGTTCCACCCCTTCCACCGCCACTTGCGGGCCATCCTCCGTGGGTGGGTATTTTTGCGCAAACGGCTCCTCCAACGCAGGCAGCGAAACCATCTCCCCCCCTGCTTTGATGAATCGTTTGAGACGACCCGCAAAATTCAAAAATCCTTCCTCATCCATCCACGCAAGGTCGCCGGTGATGTACCATCGCTTTCCCTCCATTTCATAGAAACCGGCCCGGGCCCTTCAACTCCCCAGTACCCCGCAAATACATTCGGCCCGCTCACCAGCAACATGCCCCGCTCACCCGTCGGCAACGGCTGCATCGAATCCGCCTCCACCACCGTCAGCAAAATCCCAGGCAAAGGCACACCGATGGTTCCCAGCTTGTAACGGTCCGGGGTGTTCACACTCACCAGCGGCGAACACTCGGTGATCCCGTAACCTTCGTGCACCCGTGCCTTGGGTAACTGCGCAGCCACACGGTCAAACAAGGCCTTCGGACATTTCTCCGCCCCGACCACGATCAGCCGAAGTGATGCCAGTTGCTCCGGTGTGCCTCGATCCAAAATGTAAGTGACAAACGTGGGTGTCCCGCAAAGCAATGTCGGTTTGTAAAGCGCGATCTTGCGCACCAGTCCCCCGGCATCGGTGGGGTCAGGGTGATGCACACAACGCAACCCCGCCAGCAGCGGCAGCAAGGTCGTCACCGAAAGACCGAAGCTGTGAAATACCGGCAAAAAGCCCAGCATCACCGCATCGCGATTCAGTGAAAATGCCTCCAGCGCACTTTGAATGTTGCTCAGTAAGTTGTGATGCGAAAGCGGCACAGCCTTGGGCGCTTTCTCTGAGCCGGAGGTGAACAACACCACCGCTGGTGATTGGGGATCGGGTCTGGGGGTCTGATGCAGAATCACGCCGGGCAAGTAGCGCAGTTTCAGCAACATCAGTAGTGCTTCAAACTTGCCGATGGACTGACGCAGTTCTTCCATGAAAAGAAACTGTGTACCTTCCACGCTCAAACCAGTGCGGTCGATGAACTTCTGGCTGGTGATGACATGCGTGAGCTTGGTAACTTTGGCCGCATGCGCCAGGTTGCCCGGACCCGTGGTCCAATTCAGCACGATGGGCAACTTCCCTGCCAGGTAAATCGCCAGGAGCGCCACGTCACTGCCCACCGAAGCAGGCAGCATCAAACCAATATTGGCATTATCAGACACCTGCTCTTTGATCCGCTTTGACAGCAGCAGTGCCCCGGTCAGTAACCGCTCATAAGTCAGAACCCCGGACAAGTCGTCGGCAACGATCACCTGCTGGCGATTGCCAAGTGCACGGCGAACCACAGCCTGAGGTATCGACTCACCTAATATATCCAGCGAAGCTTGCGGAGGCTGGGCAAACCATGCTGCGTCGGGCGGCTTGGGTGGTTTATTGTCCACCAATCCCGCAGCCAATGCCCACAAATCGCCCAGTACCGTGGGCACAGTATCACTGTGAAACCCGAAACGTTGCTCAATCGCCAGAGACAATTCCATGCGATCAAGGCTGTCCAATCCCAATTGATCAAGCGTGATTTCTGCTTTTTGTTCATCCTCAGAAAGTTCGCGCCGAAGCTGCTCAGTGAGCATCTGATTCACCGCCACACGGGTTTCGGGCTTGACCTGTTTGAGGTTGACCGAACCTGCCTGAGGTAGTGGAGGAAAGTCTCGCTTGCGCGGTCCAAGCACAAAGTGATATGGCACAAACACGGGCTTCTCTGGGCCGGGTGCGTTGTACCAGCGATCAAAAAAGGCGTTGACCTGTTCCCGCTGCACACCGGGCAGATCTTTCACCGTGAACAGCTCGGCTGTCACCTGAACCTGGCGCCGGGGTGTGAACACCAGCAGGTTGGCAAGTAACACCCCAAATCCACGCAGCAAACACTTCACAAGGTGGGGCAGGTCGGCGTTATAGGCGAAGCTGAACGTGCTGCCCCAGAGTCCGCGGGTGCGCAATGCCACGATCTTCACCTGGGCACTGCCTGCACAATGTCGGCTAAACCACGGGCAGCGCCGAGTGATTCATACGGTTGCCGTTGCACTTTGCCCGATGGCCAGAGAATGAAATTCTCCCCACGTTTCAACCCCTCGATGACTTGGGCCACCGCCTGCTGAGCCTGGGCACGGGCCTGGGTGCTCTGGCCTTCCATGTCAGGAATTTCCAAGGCATTGAGAACCCGGGGCATCCAGAATAGCAGCGGGTTGTGAAACACTCTGGCCAGCAGCATGGGGCGCGGCTCCAGCACCGGGAATACTGCACTCAGGGCAATGGGCGGATCGGCATAAGCCGGGTGCTGAGGGATCACCAATACACCTTTGAGGCCGCGCAGTGATTCGAGTCCCTGGATATGAATCCGATAGCGCAGGGAAAGAATCCAAGCCAGCAGGAAGATAAGCAAGCGTCGAAGGAGATTCATGCACCCACTCTTGACCAGGTTTTGAACTCTGCAGAAACAGGCGAATCACATCCAGCAATCATTTAGTATGACATGATAGACTCGATGTTCCACGGTATGCTCAAGGCATTAGCCCGTGTGTACTTCGGAACGTATCCGCATGATACACGGGCATGTGATGTGAAAGCCTTTGCATGGCAAATGTTTGGACCAGCTTTCGACGGCATTTCAATGGGTCTCCATGGTTCCGAATATTGTTGCTCAATGGACTGTGGTTCGCAGCATACTGGCTCGCATCCTCGCTGGGCAGGGAACTGGCCTCGATCAATGGCTATGTATCGCTGATCTGGCCAGCATCGGGGGTCACGCTGGCAGGGATCTTGCTTGGTGGCATCCGGTTTTTACCGGGGCTGGTTGCTGCGATCTTTTTGCATGCCATGTTCGCACGGGATGACTTAACCACTGCAGTGCTGATTACGATCGGCGTGGTATTGGGGCCTTGGACTGTTCGCTGGCTGCTTCACCGATGGACGGACTTTTCTCCGGACCTGGCGCGTATCCGCGATGCGGTATGGTTCATTGCGTTAGGTGCTGGAGTCGGGCCGATCATCACTACCGCTTTCGGCACGGCGGCATTGGTTCTGAGGCATCAAGAATCTGTGGGTGCAAAGTGGACCCACCTGGCCCAAACCTGGTGGCTGGGCGATGCCATGGGAATTCTGGTGCTGGCGCCTTTTCTGCTGATCTGGCATCATCCGCCGCGTACAAATGTTTCATGGCAACGCAGGCGTGAGATGGCCTATTTACTGGCGGGTACTTTGTTCATCGGCTGGCTGGTGTATTTTTACCAGGCGGATGAGCAGATGCTCAGTCCCCGGCCGTGGAACTTTCTGGTATTTCCCTTGGTGCTTGTGGGGGCGTTTCGCTTCGGCAGGCATGGTGCAGTCACCATCATGCTTCTCACGGTCATCATGGCTGTGGGAGGCACCCTCTACGGACGCGGACCATTCGCTCTGGAAAACCCCGACACCCGGTGGGAACAGCTCTGGCTTTTCATGGCTGTGGTTAACATCTCCGCGCTGCTTTTAGGCAGCGCCCTGCAGGAACAGAAACAGGCACGACGTGATCTGGATGAACATCGGCACAGGCTTGATGCCATCCTCGCCAGTGTGCCCGGCATGGTGTATCGCTGTGTGCTCGATGAAGCGTGGACCATGCTCTATGTCAGCCCCGGCGGAGCTGACCTCACCGGTCATGATCCCCAGTCCCTGTTGCTCAATCGCAAGGTCAGTTACGAATCGCTGATTCATCCGGAGGATCGGGAGCGTGTGCGAAAAATCATCACCGAGCAGGTCACTGTGGATCGGCCTATCAGGTTTCCTACCGCATTGTGACCCGCGAAGGCAAAATTAAGTGGGTATGGGAACAAGGCACCGGCAACCATGAATCCGATCCTAGTTCTCGCAATCCAGTGATCCATCTGGAAGGTGTCATTCTGGACATCTCCGATCGCAAAGTGATGGAGGAGAATGTGCGTCAGGGTGAAATCCGCGCCCATGACCTGGCAGGACGATTACAAGTGCTGCTGCGGGAACTGGATCATCGGGTGAAAAATAATCTGGCGGGGCTTTTTTCCCTGCTGGACATGTATGCCCGGCGGGCGCGGAATGTGGAGGATTTTGCCCAGGCCTTGCGCAATAAATTGCTGGCGATGAAATCCGCTCATGAACTCATTGCCGATGCCGGCTGGCACAGCGTGGATTTGTCAACCTTGCTACGCACCCTCGCCGGTCAGTGCGTGGCTGAGCAGGGTGCCACAAGGTCACTGCACCTCCAGGGACCGACGCTGCATGTCTCACCGCGCCAGGTCGGCCCCATGGCCATGGTCATTCAGGAACTTTTTACCAACTGCGTCAAGCACGGAGCCTACAGCACCGCTCATGGCGAGGTAACCCTGACATGGTCCATCACCGATATCACCGGCTCAGGGCGGAAAGTTCAACTGCAATGGAGCGAATCCGGTGGCCCGCCAGTCACCATGCCAACCGAGTTTGGCCAGGGCTTGTCCCTGATCCAGGGTTTCTGCCATTATGAACTGGCAGGCTCCTGCCGGTTTCACTTTGAGCCACGGGGATTCCGTTGCGATATCCATTGGAATAATGAGCCGTGAATCAAAATAATCGCGTTGAACCCTTAACTTATTCGTTGATTGCGACTGATTGGCATTAATTGGTAAGCCGATCGAGAGATCGGTCAAGATTTTCTTTGAAGATGCATTGCTCGTCGAGAAGTCTTGGGGGCTGGTTTCGTATTCTTTGTGTCCAAGCCTGCCTCTTGGTTGGGACAGGGGGCTTGAGAGAAAGATACATAATGACCTTTGTGGTGCTGCTGTCTTTTGCAAAGTGATTTCAACAGACGATCCAAATCATGATTGATTCCTGCCGAGAGGGTATCTTTAACGGAATGGACTTGTTTGAGGATGGGATCGTATGGCATCTTATTTAATCTCTGACGGCAGCGACTCGGGAGTACATATTACCGGCATGACCCATCCGTTGGATGATAGTAGATCATAGGCTGCTTTGGCGATTTGGGCATTAGCCAAGTGCCGAAAGTTCCATGTCAAAAGAAAGTCCATACGATGCACGGTAGCCAGAGCCAAATGCACGGCATCCTCCGGATATTCTTTGGGAATTATTTGAGGCGAAAGCAGTAATTTGGCCAAGCTTGACACATCATCATTTACCTCTAATCGTGGCAAACCCTCGACAAGGGTTAACCGTTTTGCAGACGCTCGGGAATCACCCACTTCGATCTCGCGTATGACAGACTCGGATATGTACAGTTCAAAATATCGTCGATGTCGATTCCACCAATGATGCGTGATCTGTTGGCGTGCCGCAGCCACAATATTGCTGCTCATTCGAGCCGCCAGATAACTGATGATGGTGGTTTCAACATATACACGGGGCAACACGAGAAACTCCTTAAGCATCCCTGAAAAACACAGTCCACTGGGTAAAGTCATCATCTCCCCAAAGGCAGCCGACCGGCGCCGGGGCGGATGATCTCCCAGCGCTGCTGGGTCAGGTCCCAGCGGATCGCCTCCGCGCTGATGCCGGGCTGACCGGTTTCCTGCACCGTGGTCATGCTGCCGGGCTCAGCCTGAAGCAGGACGGACTGCGCCTTGCCGTCATAAACAAGCTTGCTGGTCTGCACCTGCAGCGGATTGTTGCCGCCGACGGTCACATTCACCGGACCCAAGGCCGTGATACTGCGCAGGTCGGGTTGTGGGGCAGTACCCGAAGCCCAACTGGATAAGCCACCGGTGGGTTGCAGATCGGCCATGAATCGGCTGCAGTCAAGGGTGACGATGTGGGGTGAATCCGCTGGTCGATGCGTCATCTGCACCGTATCCACCATGGTCATGTCATTGCCCGCGACATCGAAAGTAAGCTGCCCCTGCCAGGTGAAAAGCGTGGCCCCCCGTCCGCCTGCGAATTGCAGCGGGGATTTCACCAGCGAAGCATTGGCCGTCGGCTCATTCGCATTGGCAGGCACGGCACTTGGGGCAGACGGTAATCCTCAAAAAGCATGCGTCCGGGGCCGAGTATCTGTACCGCTTGCCGGGCATTTTCAAAAAGCAGGTCTGGCCCCTGCAGATTTAAACGGGTGGCGGGTTGCCCTCAGGGCGGTCTATCCAGTTGACGGATTCAAACACCACATTGTGTCTGGCAGCCAGAGTTTTTACCTGCCGGACATCACGGGATGCATTCACCTGATCACCTTGTGCTGATGAAGGGTCGAACAAAACCGCAAGTTCATCGCAGGTAAGCTTCATGGTGTCACGACGAGCCACGCTGTCGGTGCGGACATTGCCACGGAAAAGCACCTGACCGGCAGCCTGATCAAAGCTCATATCGCGCGACCATTGGGTGGTGACCACCGCGGGCGGTGCAGCCGGATCACGGGGATCACGCTCAAGGAATATGAATACCCCTGACACAGGCGTGGTGAGTTTTTGACGGGCCTGATCCAGCACCATCTGTGAAGCTGTGAGGGTGGCATCGGGCAAACGCAGATGTGCAGGCTTGTTGCCATCACCGACTGCGGTGAGTTGCTGCTTGCGGGTATCGATCACCACCTGTGTCCCAGTGAGCGTGGCCTGCAGCGCCAGGGCCTGCAATGTCACGTTGTCCCTGGCGGTGATTGATTCCACCTGCAATTGTTCCTGGTCTGTTTCTTTCGCCGAAGCAGCGGACTTACCCGGCACAAGCAGCACACGCATCTGACCCGCCTGGATGCGATGTTCCGCGGTTTGCGCATCCACCCGCCCCGTTGCCAAAAGTTCACGGGGTTGCGCGGATTGCTTCCCGGACTCATCCATGTGAACACTCAACTGGTCACAGTTGAGTGTCAATGCTTCAAGATCCATCACCTTTGATGGATCTGCCGACTGATCCCTGGTGGCCTGCGAAGATGGTTGGGTTTGAACCCGCACATTCCCCTGAGCGGTGAGTTTTTCCAAACGGGCCGGGCTGTTGCGTTTCACGCTCAGCTCACGGGAAGAAGCAAGGGTTGCTGACAACTGATCGGCTTGCAGATGCAACCGTGGATCGGTCACACGAACATTGCCAGCAAAAAGAGCCTCGCGCAACGGCCCGATCCGACCAGTGGGCAGTTGCGATGATTGTGCGGGGGATGCATTTTCAGATTTATGAGCATCGAAAGTTAAATGCAGCCGATCACCCCAGGCGATGGTCATGCCCTCAGGCAAAGCTGAAGTTGAAAGCATCAGCTTGTCTGGCTTGTCAGGATTTACAACTGCGGTTCCCGGCAAGTTCGAACTGCCTTGTAATTGCCCCCACCCAGAATCACCCCGCGTCCCTCACGAGGCACCAGCACAAGCTCGGGCAAGGTGAGCAAGCCCAATTCCTTCGAACGTATCTCCACCGGATTTTGCGTATTGCCCTTTAATCGCAACTGATCCCCCGACAACAAATACTCCACCAAGCCAGCGGTGATGTGATCATCATCCGTCGTGGTTATTTCCACAGGTGACCCCGCCAATGCCAGTTGCATGTCCCGGGGACCCGCCAGATCCTTGGGCTTGTCAGGCAATGGCTCCACCAGCAGCCGTCCTTCCCATTGCACAAGAGTATCGTCAGGCTCGGGTACAAAGATGGAAGCATCATGGGTGGTACGTTCGCCTGAATCGCTTCGCTCAGCGGCAGGTTGCGTCCCTGTTCCGCGGGACTCTGCCTCGGGAATCAACGATGAATTGTTCTGCCCCTGTGGTGTTTGATTATCCGAAGTTGAATCTTTCAGAGGGGGTGCCTGATTCCGAGGTAACGCGCGA
>JAAUTM010000003.1 GCA_012031455.1 Phycisphaerales bacterium | reverse complement strand
ACGCCTACGGCTTGAAAGTGCCCTACCGCTCCTACGGCCTCAACGGTGAGACGCCGATCGTGGATGAAAAAGGTCAGTCGCTGAGCGTCGCCCGTCAAGCCATGCGGCGAGGTTTGTCGGTGGCTCTGATCAACAGCGGGACCAGCACCGAACCCGGCACCGGTTGCTTTCTGGCATCGGTCACGGCTCGTTCCAATCACGATGACATCATGGCCCAACTCGTGGAGTCCGGGGCGGACATCCTCATGGGTGGCGGCGAAGGCTGGACGTTGCCGGTGGGTGTGCAGGGGCACTACGGCCCGGGCTTGCGCAAGGACGGACGCAATCTGATTGAAGAAGCCAGGAAAGCCGGCTACACGGTGGTGTTCAATCGCGATGAACTGCTGGCGCTGCCATCGAGCACGAACAAAGTGTTTGGCGTGTTCGCCCATAATCAGACGTTCAATGATGTGACGGAAGAAACGCTGGCGGAAAAGAATTTACCAGCGTACTGGCCTTATGCCCCGACGATTGGGGAGATGACGCAGGTGGCCTTGCGTATTCTTGAGGCCAAGAATCGGCCGTTCTTTGCGATGATTGAGGAAGAAGGCACCGATAATTTCGCCAACAACAACAACGCTCGTGACACCTTGCTAGCCTTGAAACGGGCGGACGATGCCATTGGCTTGGCTCGTGAGTACATCAGCAAGCATCCGCATACGCTGATCATGGTGACCGCTGACAGCAACGCCGGGGCGATGCATATGCTGAGCGTGAAAGTGGACAAGGATGGCAACCCCCCTGCCAAAGTAGACAAAGCCGACCGTAACGGCGCTGCTTACGATGGCATCAATGGCACGGAGACGGCCCCGTTCATTGCTCAGCCGGATCGAGCCGGTGTGCGTCTGCCGTTTGTGGTGGTTTGGGGCACGCTCAACGATGCTGCCGGAGGTGTGCTGGTTCGGGCTGAGGGCTTGAATGCGGAACTGGTACAGGGATCATTTGACAATACCAAAGTCGCTGAACTGATTCGGTTGACGTTGTTTGGGACAACCAAGCCTTGAGCGGTGGATGAGCACCGACAGGCGGCTGCGATTTCAGAATAAATAACTATATCAATATCAAAAACAGGACCCAGGCATGGCCATGCCTGGGCTTTGTTTTATTCACGCGGATTGCTTGATATCGAAGGGGATGCTTTTCAGGTCCAATGTGCCGAGGTTCATGTGTTTGGAAGCCTGGTCAATGTCCAGTCCAACCACCCTGCCTTGGTCGTCCAGATCAAGCACAATGCCTTCTTCGATTTCCCGTGTATCGGTTCCGGGTCGTTCTGCCAGGTCGATATACAGGCTGTCTGTTTCGGGGAAATATTCGATTTTCATGGCTAGTATCTTTAATCCTTGATGGCATGATCCGCCAGCATATCAACACCCTGCCACGCTTTTTTCCAGGTCCAAGGTTCGCTGGGCATGGACCAGAACTCATCCTTGGGAGGTAAACCCAAAGGCAGAAACGCTGTCATACAAAGATAGAGGCTGCCTGTGCTGATATAAGTTTCGCCCAGCTGTGGCTGATGGCCACATAAACCGATCTTCAAAAATCCCTGCTCATCAAATGTACCCGGTGCGTTCAAGGTTTTATTCACCACAGCCGCCAGAGCCCCCACGCACCTGAGCAGGGCTTAACTCCGGGGGCAGCGCATGTCGCAATGCGGTTTGCGCCAGGGCATGAAACGCCCCACCGCGATAAGCCATGGATCGCCCCATGACCGGAAACGAACCATCCGGCGCCACCATGCGTTCCTGTACCACTGCGTACCTTTCTACTCTGCGTTCCTGACTGTCCCGCAGCGATTGCCAATCCTCGAATTGATCTCCCACGATCGCCAGCACATCCACGAGCATGGGCTGAATCACAAAACTGTTGTAATAGTCCCAGTGAAAGTTGCGTCCATCGCCATACGCCCCATCACCCTTGTACCAGCTCGCCATGCTTTTTTAAGGCGTGATCGATCCGCAGTGAATCCCAGGTTCTTTTACCCAGGCTAAAAACGCCTCGATCATCGCCGAGAACATCAGCCAATTGCTGTAACTGGGTCGAATCTCCCGCGTAAGGCACAGGCTCTGCGCAGACCTGACTGCGTACGCTCGCAGGCACCTTCTTCCACAATTCAGGCCCAGCCCGGTAAAGTCCCTGCGCCAAAAATGCAGCATCCACCAACGGCTGCCTGCCCTTGCTGAAATTCATGACATCAACTGATTGCTTCGAACATGCAGCCTCCAGCACCAGCGCAAGGCTCTCTGTAAAACGATCCCTGACGCGACGCTCCTCACCTTGAGGCAGCTTCACACTCAGCCAGGGACCGATCCCTGCCATGGTCCGACCCAAGGCCTCCAGGTGTGAAAACTCCTGCCGATCCGTGGCTTGCGGATGATGTTCCACCGGCATCACCTGATGCAAACTTCGCTTCACCAAAGCCCACCACACAGGCTCAGCCACCTGCACCATCATCCGCCACATCATTTCACGATCATTCATGCTCGTGCCACCTTTTCTATGCGTAGTTCAACGACGCGAGCTTAGCATAGAGATGATGCAGGCAGCACGGCAAGTTTTGACTTGGCACTTTTATTGCAAGCCTCTCGCGGATGCCAATCACGGTTGACCATCGACCATGCTTTGAATTCACGTCATCGTCGGGTCATAACCACGACGCCAGAACATATCTCCGATGAAGGGATCCCATGTATGTTCCATCCAGACCAGCAGGTGGTCGAAGTGTTGTTGGCGAACGCAGCCATGGCCGGGTCCTCATAACGATTGGTCAGTTCCCACGGATCACTTTCCAAGTCGTATAGCTCGCATAGATCGGTGGCATTGAAGACCAGTTTATAACGCTCACTGCGCACGATCCGCTGCGAGTAATACCCCCACTGCATCCCATGAAATTCCGACACGGTGTAACTCGGCCAATTGCTCGGGGGTTTGCCCTCCAGCAAAGGGATCAGGCTTCGGCCATGTTGCGGCATGTCCTGTGGCACCTTGCACTGCCCCGCCTGCAGAAACGTCGGCATGAGGTCCACATGATTTGTGAAACGGTCGCACACTTCGCCTGCATGTGTCACTCCCGGCCAGCGGGCGATCATGGGGACGTGATACAACTCCTCGTACCCGCAGTAACCCTTGTCCACCATCCCCCTGCTGCCGCAGGCATCGCCGTGGTCGCTGCTGTAAATCACCAGGGTGTTTTCCGCCAGCCCCGACTGATCGAGTTGCGCCAGCAGTTGGCCGATGTAATCATCGATCATCGTGATGTAGCCGTAGTACCGTGCCCGAACTTTGCGCCAGTCGTTCCAGTTAAGCTTGTCGGTGCCCCAGCGTCGCTGCATATCTTTTTGAATCCAGGGCTTGCCCACAAACTGATCGTAAAATGTCGGATCATCAGGCACATCCTCCGGCTTATACATCGAGGCATAAGGCTCAGGCACAATGCAGGGCAGATGCGGGCCAAAAAAATCCACGCGTAAAAAAAATGGCTGCTTCGGGGTGCCTGCGTAATCCCGTAAAAACTTCAAACCATGGGTCAGCGCCCGATGCTCCTGCATCACTTCCTTGGGCTCTTCCAGCCTCCCTGCCACCGTCAGCGAACCGTGGGGCATGGTGAGGACCGTTTCGTCGGAGGTGCGGCGACTCCATGTGGCGTTGCTGGGGGGACACTTGCTTTCCAGACGTGGCCCAAGGTTTTCCGTAAACACATCATCAAAACCATAGGCCTGTGGCCCCAGTGTCTTGGCGACATGCCATTTGCCGCTGTAACCGGTGCGATACCCCGCTTCTTTGAGCATGGTGGCAAACGTCGGATGTTCCGGGGACAAGTTCAGTGTTGATTGGTAATCATGCACATTCGTCAGCACCTGGTGCGTATGCGGGTACAACCCCGTCATGATGCTGGCTCGCACCGGACTGCTCAGCGCACAGGCAGTGTAAGCACGGGTGAAGCGAACGCCTTGGGCAGCCAGACGATCCAGATTGGGGGTCTTCACCAGAGGATGGCCACTGGATGCCAGTGAGTCGTAACGCTGCTGGTCCACGAGAATGAAAAGAATATTGGGCTGAGCCTTGACACTCGACATCAGAAGCCATCCTTTCTTATGTGAAAAATACGATAAAATTCATCAGGGGCCACCACCAGCCCTTTCATCCGACGGCACAAGTGCCCCTCGTCAATGGATTGAAAGTGGTGCTCTTGTCCAGATACGTTATCACGCCACGAATGTTGTATCAATACAAAATGCACTGAATATTACCCGAAAGCAAATCCCTGGCAATATCCACCACCCCAGCAGATAAACCGTGATTCATTCGTAACAATAGTTCAATTTTGTATTTACATCAGATCACTTGTGGGGAATATGGTTACTTTTTTTGATCGCATCTGGTCCAGACAATCACCTTTTGCATTCCCCCTGCATGGTTGATGGAGCTACTAAAAATTGATTGACTTGTTCAACCTGGCAGAGCTATAATATAGGTAGTACATGGCACCGCCGGTTCGGTCAATCATGAGAACCCATTAGCAAGTACCTATATTTATGCTTGAATGCAAGCTCTAATTCTCTTAGAGGCTCATTTTTGAAATGATCTAAATATGTCGAACTTAGAACAACTCAAACCACTCTATTTTTGCTTGGATTTGGCAAATTGACTGGCTTTTTAGAAATGCACCAACCATAAATTGACCGTATTTGTTAATAAATATGATGCTGTATGTCATTGACGCAGTCTTTTTCGAGAGCATAATTACATGTGTAGAAACAAAGGCTGCTTAAATGATGCCAGGCAACACGCCCGTTGACCATGAATAGCGTTTAATGCACCTTGCTGAAATGTAAGCGTCTTTGCATGAACAACTAAACCGAACTCCATATTGTCGATAGTCACCCTCTTCTGAAAGGACCCACCATGTCGAACCTGCGTACAACTCGGACCCGTCAACCATCTTCTGGTTTCACCCTCATTGAGCTGCTGGTGGTCATCAGCATCATCGCCTTGCTGATCGCGATCCTGCTGCCAGCCTTGGGCGCTGCCCGTGACTCCGCCCGCACCTCGCAATGCTTGTCAACCTTGCGTCAGATTGGTTACATCAACCAAATCTACACCAATGATTTTCCCGGTCGGTTTTTCCCAGGGCAGCGACAGGGAGGGGTAGGTCTTGACAATAATGAAATCAAGTGGACTTGGTCGGAATATTTTTACGAAGGGCTGGGTCTCGAACGCCCCGCTTTTTATGCTGGCGAAGATCAGACGGTCCCTGCTGGTTATGTATGCCCATCGGCACTGAAGGCACTGGACACCACTGCTAACAATCCCGTTTGGTTAGCCAATCGGCGGTATCACATTGGCCAAGCGTATGGCTTCAACGTATCCACATTGGCATTTCCTTATACGGGTACTCCCAGACCCTACAGCGGAGCGAAGGTTTCTGAAGTGTTCTCTCCGTCCAACAAGGCTTTTTTCGTGGATTGCATCAACCTGTATCCCTATAAATCAAGATCCAATGATTGGACCAGCGATTTTATGAGTGCAGGCAATCATCCCGCTTCGTATCGTCATGCGGGTGAGTCGATCAACATGGTCTTTTACGATGGCCATGCCGCCAATCGGCAGCGGAACACCGTGGCCGTGAATCGTGCCCCTGCTTATGAATCGGCGAAGGTCTGGGATATCAAAACCCCATAATAATTCATGGATATGATTTCCCCGCCTGTACCATCAGGCACCGGCTCTTTAACCAAAATGTAAGAATCGTGAGATCGAAACAATGTTCGCGTATTTCAAACCCATTTTAGAGAGGAGAGGCATCATGCTTCGAAGTATCTTGACGATCAGTCTTGGAGGGGTGTTACTGTCCGGGGTGATCGTACCCCAGGTTGATGCGGCAACGACCATTCTTCAGGTTGATTTCCGCAGTTCTGTATCTACTGGTAATTATTTTCCCACCGATCCGCTTAATGCGGACAACGATCCAGGCGACCCGGCCTATGTGGGAACCAATGCTCCAGCCCAGCTCGTTGATCTTGCGAGCATGGCGGGGGGCAGCGACAACTGGGTGAAGGTCAATGTAGGTAAAGATGGCAGTTCACTCGGCAACAGTAATTTCACTTATACCCCGCCGGTTTTCGCCGATGGCACAGCCGCGGATGTCAAGCTCCGTGTTGGTCGTAACGAGGCTAGTACCTCTGACACAATGACATGGTATATAGATCCTAACGATAATCCAATACAAGCCAATAATATAAGGAGTAGTGCTTATAATCCCACGGGTGGACTTGCTAGTGTCTTGACTGCAGGAGGTGTAGGTGGAAGTGGCAGTGGTACTATTGGTTATTTTTCCTTTGGCTTTGGTGTCAAAGGGTTGGAGGCCGGGGAATGGGATGTCTATCTGCTTGTTAATGCAAGGATAGACGGCACCACCCATCGGAGTAAAAATGAAGTTGGGTTGAATCTGGCTTCTCGTAATTTGCCCGATACGACATCCAAGGAATTGAATATATTCAATGCAAGCGTAGATGACTGGATAGAAGATAACAACTATGTCAAGTTGAGGATCAGCGTTGAATCGACGGATCAGTGGGTGGATTTTATTCACACCAAATTGACTGCTCTCGGAGCTACTCAGAGGAGCGTTGTCTACGGTGCTCAGTTTGTCCAAGTGGTTCCTGAACCGGCATCTTTGGCCATGCTGGCCATGGGTGGCCTGATGCTCTTTGCTCGTCGGCGCAGCCACTGAATCGACAGGGAGCACTCTCCCTTGTTTTGACAGTTCCCATCGTGTCGCTTGACCGTGGCACGATGGATTGCCCAATCCACCCGTTGCGGGGCGTTTGACGGGACCCATCAGGTTTTCCGTATTCTGGATGTAATCATAATGCCCCATGCCGCACCTCAAAGTAATCCCGCCAGCCCTAATGCCTTAGGCCCGAATATGGGTGATCACTTCCCTGCCAGCTACATGATTCAGCCGATGCGTAAAGGATTGCCGCTGGCCAGCTTGATGGGCTTGCTGTTCACCACCTTGGTCACCCCGGCCTTGGCCGAGGGCTACAACCCCTGGCTCCCGGATACGCCGATGTTTGAGCATGGCCAGTACTCCGGGGCCTACATCTCCGACTGGTCGGTCCTGCCCACCGGCAAGGAGATTGCTGCCAAGGACCTCTCGCAATACAACTTTACGTCCATCAAAGGCGAAAACAAGAAGCAATCTTTTATCAATCAGGATGTATACATATCCGACCTGGCGTATGATGTCAGATGGAACACCACCGATTCGAACAAAACCGGCACCACTTTGTTTCGCATCCAGAACGCAGGCACGGTGGTGATTGATAATGTGGCGATTCGGCAGATGGATGCCGACTACCGGGGATACCACACCATCATGGTAGAGGGGGCGGACAATGTCATCATCCGCAATTCCTACTTTGCGGGAGCTGTGGACAGTTATCATATCCGTCTGGAAGGCGTGAAAAATGTGTTTGTGGAGAATGTTGAATTTGCAGGCATCGACTATTTTGGGGATGGCGAGTCCCGGCTGGGTGGTGGTTTGTGGGTCAATAACGGGAAAAATGATGGCGAGGAAATCTACACCCCCTATGCCCGACTTCCCGAATGGACGGTGGTCCAGAATAACTACGTTCACGGCGCCATCGGTTCCGACAATACCAAAAAGAATCAGGATGGTTTTCTATTCATGGTCCCGGGCGATGGGGTCTTCTTCAACAATGTGATTGATACTTTTCTGCAAAACGATCGCAATGATGCTGCTCTGGATGTGGGCTTCCGGCGGTCGGAGCCGGAATACCAGAACCACATGTTCCGTGTGGAACGCAATATCATTGAAAACTGCAGCTTATACAAACATCCCGGACCGGGAAGCCCCAACGAACTGCTGTTTGCCAACAACGTGTTTGTCAACGCCAGGATGGCGGATTATCACAAGAACGATGACAACAATGTTACTTATGTCAACAATACCTATATCTTTGACATCAGCAAAGCTCCCGCTAATCTTCGTGACCGCCTTGATCATGCATCAAGCGGGTTGGTAAGCCTGTGGGATTACAGCGCCCCCACCGATTTCCGCAATAATCTATTGTATGTTCCAGGCACTAAGTTTACTGTAATTCTGTCCAACAATGAGGCGGATGCCAAAAAATACGAAAACTTCACCACCGACAACAATCTCTACGCATTTCCCGAAGCAGGTGTGGTCTGGGTTCGTCGCCAGTTGCCCAGTGGTTCCTACACCAATGAATATACCACCATGCAAGAGTGGCGAAATGCTCTTGGCAACGACCTTTACAGCGAGCTGGTGGAAACCGGAGATATTCAGTTCGCAGCTTATGTAGACGGGGATTATCGGCTGCTTGAAAATCCCTGGCTGAATGTGGCCACTCCGGAATTCCTCGACCCTGCTGATCCGCGTATGAAAGTGGATCGTGATTTTTACGGGAACCTCCGCAGTGAGAGCAGTGTGCTGGCGGTCGGGGCATTTTCATTCCAGGTCCCTCGGACGGAGCCGGAGCCGGTACCCGAGACCGTTGGGGTTGAATACCGGGAAATATTTGCAAACAACACGGATTCAACCATGACCATGGCTGATTTCCGCTGGATCAAACACAACTACAACCCCAACAGCACAACTACCAAAACCTTCGCGATGAACCGGTCCTCCGCTGAAGACTATGTACGAACTGGCACGGGTAGTCCTGTTGATGCTCTTCCTGTAAATTCAACTCAGGGAGCTGTTTCGGGGAATGTATCTAAAGGTTATTGGCAGGAATGGGTCGATACCACTGACCTGAACAAACTTCGCAATGGCTGGCAGATGTTCTGGACCGAGGAACATACCATCCGCCGATCAACCTGGTCGGCTGATAAAACCATCCATGAAATAAGCTGGTATGTCGCCCATCAGTTCCGGGATGAGCATCGGGTGGTCCTGCGGGTTGGTGACCAATGGTATGTCAGTGATGAAGTCTTGCGCCAAAGTGTTGATGACCTTTATTATGCGGGCGATTTCAGTCAGTTCGCTGAGAGACTGGTCCTTTTCTTCCCTGAATCTCTCTGGCACAACCTGCTTTTTAATGGAACGGTCACCGGGAACAGCGACATGCTGATTCAGATTGGTGAATTGGTGGGGGTTCTCCCCGAGGGTGATATCACCGCATTTGGTATGATGTATTATTCCACCGGGAGGGAAAAGTGGGATACGTTTGAAATATCCACCGCGTTTCTATCCGAAGTCATCCCTGAACCGGCTACACTAATGCTTTTGGTCATCGGTGCATGTGGGCTTTATCGAAGAGAGTCAAGACATTAGTATGGATGAGATCATCACAAGGCAATCAACGGGTAATCCTCTAGGGAAGGAAATATGAATGGTCGACACGGATAGATTTATTAAGCATCTAGTTGCTGCAGTGGCGGTTGTATCATCGCTTATAATTCAGGCTGCGCAGGCACAGGACTATAAACCCGGCCAGCAGGATGATCTGATCCCTGTCCACGGGCAGTATTCCCAAGCTTATCAAAGTGACTGGTCGTGCTGCCCACGGGTGACAAGATCGCTCGCAAAGACCCTTCCACCTTCAAGCTAACCAAGGTCATTGGCGAGGAGGCACGGAGGCACTGGATCAAACGAAGACCGGGTGGTGATTCCAACCTGCAGCTTCATGTCAACTGGAACACATCAGGAAGCAAAAAAAATAGAGACCACGATGTTTCGGGTTGAAAACGCAAAGGAAGTCGTGCTGGAAAACCTTGTCATCATTCAAGGGGATGGAGACTTCAGGTCCTGGGACACCATCAGAATTGAAGGGGCTGACCGGGTGACGGTTCGAAATGTCTATCTGGCGGGCAGCACACAATCTTATCATCTACGTCTTGAAGGGGTGAAGGATATCTTCATTGATAACGTGGAGGTGGCCGGGGTTGACTATAGCAAGGATGGGCAATATACCTGTGGCGGGGGTATCTGGATCAACCATGGGACCAATTCCGGTACCGCAGGGATCCAGCATGAATTTGAAGGGAAAATGGTCGGCACCGGGATTTTCACGCCTTATGCGCGACACCCCGGCTGGATGGTCATTCAGAATTCATATTTCCATGATCATTCCAAGGAGATGCCCAAATATAAAAACCATGATGCAATTCTGATCATGTCGCACGGGGATATGGCGGTCTTCAATAATGTATTCGAGCGATGGTATCAACCGCCTGGTGATAGCGCGATCGACATCAGCTACCGCCGCAAGGAGCCCGAACACCAGAATAAATTTGCCCGGGTCGAACGCAACATTATACGCAATGCCACATTTTACAAGCACCCGGGATCTTCACGGGTCAATGGCATTATGTTTGCCAACAATCTGTTCATCAACACTGCCATGGCGGACTATCATGGGGGTGAGAATAACGATGTGACGTATTTGCATAACACACACATCTTTGACATGACCCTAGTTCCGCCGCAACTCCGGGACCACAGCGGCGCTGCCCGTTCAGTAACTACTATGGCCAATCTATGGGCTTTTCAGGTGAAACCTATATCCGGAACTCCCTGTTTTATGCCCCTGAAACGCCGATGACGCTGATCTGGTCTAATGATCAAGGCAATGTAGAAAAATACCGGGGGTTATCACTTGATCACAATGGATATGTGATGGAACTGGTCAGCATGCTCCGATGTGCTCGACAGGGACGCAAAGGCAAGACATTGGATGAGTGGCGGCAGGAAACTGATAATGACGATCATAGCATCCTGGTGCCTGCGACAGAGATACTCTTCAGTCAGTACAAGGAAGGCATATACAATCCTTCCAACCCCAAGCTGGAGAATATCGCCAGCAAGGAATATCTCCATCACACGGATATCCGTATGAAAGTTGATCGTGACTTTGATGGAAAGTATCGCAGCAAAGATCGGGGCCTTTACCCGGGTGCTTATGTTTCAGAGAAGCCCTAGTATTCATCGTATATGATACAATTGCATGACCCCAAATACGTTCTTCCCAAAGTTTAACTGAATAACCTGGCGGCCCCGACATGAAGCAGTCAACAATCACATACTGGACCCTGAATGTGCTTTGGAATTTATGGTTGAAATAGAACGAACGTTGTCGAAATGTCTGCGATAAATGATAGATAGATACTATACAGCAGGATGCGTACATGCTTACTGAAGAACTGTGGACCGATTGATGGATGATATTATAAATTCATTACGCATCTGTTACCGGATATTTATACAATGCTGATTTCTCGTATAGTTCTGGTCACGATTATGGTTGTCATAAATCATCCATGGCTTATCCAGGCTCAGATGATCGAGGCGACAACTGTCTCGTCCACCTATAGCTACCCACCTCAGGTGTCAGAAGATACACTCAGATATCACATATCAAATATTCGTCCGGACCGACCAAGACTACTGATGAATGCAGAGGATGTCCGTAATATACGTGAGCGTGTCGCTAAGGACCCCGAACACGCCCGATATGCCGCTTATGTTTTGCAACATGCTGATGCGATCCTAAAAGCGCCCCCTGTTGAACGCGTATTGGAAGGTATAAGGCTGCTGGATCAGTCCCAGTTGGCTGTGAAACGCATGTTGATACTTGGTATGGCTTACCACCTGACCGACAACCAAGCATATGTCCAACGTGCTTCTGCGGAAATGAAGGCGATTGCAAGTTTTTCAGATTGGAATCCAAAACATTTTCTAGATACCGCAGAAATGACCTTTGCCATGGCAATCGGTTATGACTGGTTGTATGACCAGTTGGACGAGGAAACACGTCAACTAACTCGACAGGCCATTATTGATAAAGGCCTGGGTATATTTATTGCCCCTGATTTTAATCAGGGATGGGCACGAGGGCATACCAACTGGAATCAGGTATGTCATGGAGGTATGCTTGCTGGTGCGTTGGCGTTGATTCAGGAGCATCCGGATTATGCACTTAAGACGGTGCAGGGGGTATTGGCGGGATTGCCTTATGTCATGAATGAATACGCACCGAACGGCGCGTATGTGGAAGGACCGAGCTACTGGGCCTATGGTACGACCTACAACGTATTGATCATCAGCATGCTTGAATCCGTGCTGGGATCGTCGTTTGGTTTGGACCTAGCACCAGGATTTCAAGAAACGGGTTCATTTCCAGCACTATGTACAGGACCATCGGGATTGTATTTTAATTATGCCGATGGAGCTGAGATGCGTCTGAGTGAACCGGCTGTAGAGTGGTTTGCTAAACGGTATCACCACCCAGAATGGCTGTATGGTCAGGAAGCTCCCAGACAGCGTGTTTTGCAAGCTGAGACTAACCCCAACAAGAAGCATCAGCGATTCTTTTCATTGATGCTCTTGTGGGCTAACACAAGTAATGCTGCTGGACATGTCTTACCATTACACTGGACTAGTAATAACAAGGTACCTATCTCGATCCATCGCACAAGTTGGGATAATATGAATGCTGTATACGTTGCCTTTAAGGCTGGTTCCCCCGACCGGCCGCATGGGCATATGGATATCGGTTCGTTCGTGCTGGATGCCGATGGTGTGCGATGGGCTACGGATCTGGGCGCTGAGGTTTACTACCGAGCTGAATCTCAGGGACTGAGTTTCTTCGGAAGATCACAGGATTCTGATCGTTGGAAGGTATTTCGTCAAAACAGCTTAAGCCATAACACCTTGGTAATTGACGATACTTTGCAGTTAGTAAATGGTGACGCACCGATGATACATTTCTCTGCTGAGCCGGAGTTTCCACATTCAGTTGTGGATCTTAGCACTGTTTATGCCAATCATGTTAAAACGGCCCATCGTGGTATCGCATTGCTTCCCAGCGGCGAAGTTTTAATAAGAGATCATCTCACCGGCCTGAAACCCGGTAGCAAAGTTCGCTGGGTCATGGTAACCCGCAGTAACGTTGAAGCCAATAACGGCAATTCATTGAAGCTTCGACAAGATGATGCTAGGTTACTGATGCGAAATGTGTCTCCTGATCCACAATCCTGGCAGACCTATGATACTGCCACGTCTCGAAATGCATGGGATTCCCCCAATCCCGGAACTGTGATGGTTGGTTTCGAAACCTTCGCTACTGATTCAGGTCAGTTGGATTTGATCGTGGTGATAACCCCCGGCAGCCGAACAATCACCCCAGTCTCTATGGTGCCCATCCAAGCACCAATGACATGGGGGAATAATGCGTCCATGAAGCCCTGAATGATACATAGATAATTATCTTTAAGGCAATACAATTATCAGATCCATTTGGTTTTCGCACGTAGCTATAACCAAAACCGTAGTCTTCGACATGAAATTGACACCCTCAACCTCTAGAATCTCGAGCGTCGGTTTCAAGTGATATTGACACAGTGATTTCAAGATAGTTAATAACTAATTCCTTCTGAAATTGGTAATCGTATTGCTGATGGTAACAAGCGTTAAGTTTATATGGCAATGTAATAAGGACGACAAATGCATAAAAGTATTATTATCTATCTGTTTGCATTGGAATTTTACATTCCTGGTGCTATCGCACAATACACATGCCAGCAATGGCAGTTTATGGAAATACGTTTTACTCTTAAATCTAATATAGATTCACCTTTAGATAAAGCATTTGGCGCAATTTTACGGTCTTCCAGTGGTAGGACGATGGATGTACCCGGTTATTACACTGGCGAAAACACCTTTGTATTACGCTTCTGTCTTCCTGAACCGGGCGTATGGACGTTGAGTACGCTGTCTAACATTCCTGAACTGTCAGGTAAAGAGGCAAGTATTGATGTAGCATTAAATCCAGACCGTAATGTTAGAGGTCCGGTACAGATATCTCGCCAGATTCCTACACGCTTCGAGTACACAGATGGCAGCCCTTATTTTTTTTTGGCTTTTGAATGTGATTGGCTCTTTGCACTTGATGCCCAGAACAAAGCTGATATACCCCGTACTCGTGAGATGGTGTCGCATATCAAAACAATGGTTTTAACCAGGTTGTTATGAATGTTTATGCCTACGATGCCAGATGGGGTGAACGTGATAAGATTGACAATAAATATGATTTTTCGAAACCATCTTACTGTCTATTTGGAGGCACGAACGAGAATCCAGATTTTTCTACTCTCAACTTTGAATTCTTTAATCATCTTGACCGTGTTATTGCACATTTGAACGAACAAGGTATTGTTGCTCATCTTATGATGTATGTCTGGAACAAACAAGTCAATTGGCCTGCCCCCAATTCACTTGAAGACAATAGATACTTCGATTACATCGTAAAAAGATACCAGGCATTTCCAAACATTATCTGGGATGTTTCGAAAGAGGCGCTGTTGTATGGAAGAAACGACAAAGAATATATTAATAGTAGGATAGATCGTGTTAGAAGACTTGACGGACATGAACGATTATTAACTGTACATGATTACGATTACTGTAGTTCGTTTCCCAACAAAGTCGATTTTATCTCAATCCAGGATTGGACAACTTAC
>JAAUTM010000405.1 GCA_012031455.1 Phycisphaerales bacterium | reverse complement strand
CAGATCACCCAAGTCGGACGATTCGCCCACCAGTCCAGCACGACACGCAGGCTGGATCGAACCGCCGATTCACGCTGACCATCACCCGGGCATCAGCCTTTTGGACCAAGTCAACAATCGCACGAGCCTCGTTGGCGGTTGCACCGGGCGGCTTTTCCATCAGCAGCGGTATCTTGGCGTGGACGACCCGTGCGCAAATCTCGGCCATCACCGATATCGGTGTGATGGCGATGCATCCATCGGGTTTTTCGACACGCAGCATCTCGTCCAGATTGGTATAGATTTGCTTAAACCCGAACTGCGCGGCCATTGTTGCCGCGAGCGATTCATCCAGGTCACACAAGGCCGCCAACTCGACCTCGCCGGGATGATCGTTAACGTAGCGAGCCAGTGCAGGGAGATGATATTGGCGGCTGTGATTCCCCGCTCCCAGTACAACGAGTTTGAGCACTTTTCATTCTCCAGTTGAAGGTTCGATCGCCTCTGGGTTGTATCACTCACGGGGTCCGTATAGTGGCCAGGGGCCTGTATGCCAGTCAGGTTTTTCATCAAAAATAAAAGATGCAGGCAGTTTGGTTTTTTCGGTGACATCGGTATTTTCATAACTATCTTTGACAAGATTGGCGCCTTTAAAGGTATTTTTCCTTTGTCAATGATACCGGTGCCAAGGAATACTTCGCGTTTGTCCGGGTGGGGAATACCTTCAACTTCATTGCCAACGATAAAAATCCGGTCGGCTTCATTGATGCCATTGTGCGGATCGGCTTTCCAGTTGCCGATGTGTTCCAGTGCTTTGTTACGGAAGAAAATAACGTTCCGGGCATCATAGCCAATCCAGAATTTAGGGTCGATATTAATCTGATTGCCAAAATTGCCTTCGAATATAACATTATGGCAATCAAAGCCATGATGTATATTGATGTCCCCGTAGCCTTCATAAGGCGCCTGTGAGCGATTGTACGCACAAATGATATAACTTGATTCATTTCCAATCCAGAAGGGATGACGCATTTTTCGGCTGGTACTATTGTAAATGCTGACACCGGTTGATTGTTGCACAACGATGCCATCTCCATATTGGCCGGACCTGCTTTTGCCTGAAACTGGTATGCCTTTGGGACCGCCACCTTCCTCGTGAGTATACCAATCCTCGACCGTACAAGCATAAATTTCAACATCATGGTTGGATTTGATATTCAGGCCAAAGGTTACTGTCCAGTTGAATGCGCATTGAGCCACCAGGGCGTTGTGCACATCAGTCAACCTCAAATGGGTTGCCCATAACTTACCGTTCCTGTTTCGTTCAAATTGAATTCCTTCGATGCGAATGTTCCGCGCCGGTGTATATTTACGTATGACAATGGGAGCATGGGTGTCTGGCAAAGTAGTTTTATAGTCTATACCAATGGCTCGGTCCAATAGGAGCAGGCTTTTATCTTTGTCGATGTCGATGATTTTACATACCTGCCTGTTTGATGAACTTATCTTCCATTTTTCTCTTGGACTGTTGTCTGTTGCATTGGGGAATCGATTCTGGGTCAATGATATCAGATCGTTGATTTTGTATTTACTGGTATCCAATACCTTGACACTTTTCTGGCCGCGTGTCAGGGATCCGGAGAAATTTTCTTTAAAAAAATTGGATGTTGCAGGCTGAATCTGAATGATCCGCAAATCGGCTTCGTTATCGCAATCAAGGATAAACCGGACACTTTCTCCGCTCGAAGCGGTAATCCACAATCCGTCATCTTTTTCAAAGTACAGGGTGACTTGAAATAATAATCTCCGGCGGGATATACGATTTTAACACGTTTGCCTGTATTCTGATAATGCTCAACGATTTTAATGAGCTGAAGCGAAGCATCAAATTGCGGATCATCTTTCCGGATCGACCCTATGGGATTATTCAGGGCATTGACCTCGGTCCATGCGCCCGGGTCTTTGTATCTGACCAGTTGATATCCACCGGAAGGAAAATATTCAGATAATATGTTTTCTGAAAGTGTAGGTGCTCCCGCATCCTCATCAGGAACCCTTGTGGTTTGTTGAGCAAAAACTAATTTTGCAGCCAAAAGCACCAGTACAATGAGAATAAATGCAAATTTCATATCTGGCTCCGAATAATATGGTTATACAGTACTCTAAACTACCATTAACACTTCATCATGTCAATCTATTTTCTTGCCCCATATTCATCTGGAATCTACAATCAAAATCTGATAAATAGAAAGATATCAGGAGTATTACGTCGCAAACCTCCTGATTAACCTCTATACCATGATATTGTGCACCACCGCCAGACGGCGGAGTTCGTGGCCCGAGGAGTGATATCTCCCGCTGCTCAGGGTATTGCTCAGGTTGCGTTTGATCATGCTGTTGACCGTCTCGACCTGCCTTCGCTGTGTTAAATTGCATTTTCGTCGCCTTTCCGGAGTGCTCAGCAGGTGACGCATCCTTCGGCGATGCACATCGCTGGGTGGGCCGCAATCTTTCGCGGTCGCCCATGGTTGGGCTGTGTCAGAATGAATAATCCTGACGCATGAAAGGTATTGACAACATTGCATTCATCTTTTCACGCTTGGCGGCGAAACAGGAGGCATGGACCAGCGATCATCAGTGCCAGCAATGAGGCCGGTTCCGGGACCATGGTGTATTCGTAGATCACAGTTCCCGATGAGGTGGCGATGAAGGCTCGTGGAAAATGCGGATCGAAGGCAATCTCCCAGATGTCCCGTGCACCGGGCATTCCGGGAACGAAGTTCCAGCTTTGGCCATCATCCAGCGATTCATACAGGCCATGTGACTTGGCAGAAAGGGCAACGATGCGTCCGCCCGCCAGCAGGTGAGTGGGGTTATCAGGGTTCTGAGCAATTGCCGTGACAGTCAGTGAACGGTCATCGTAACGCAGGATGCCGTTGTCATCGTCGAAAATGCTCAGGGTTTGGTTGTCGATGCGGATGATGCTGCCTCGGGTGGAGCCGACCCACAGTGAATCGGGTC
>JAAUTM010000404.1 GCA_012031455.1 Phycisphaerales bacterium | reverse complement strand
CAGCCAGGATCAGCAGCGTCCCCTGCGATGGTTGCACCGCGTATTCCTCAACCTCAGGTAGCCGGCAGTACCAGTGCCCCCGCCCCGGCTCCAGCTGCAACTTCCGCTGTCAAAGTTCTTCCCTGAAGTGGTAATATCGCCTGAATCGCGATCCATCCTTATTACATCACCTGCGACCCTTTGGGCCCGATGCTGACCACCGTCATCGCCCCCCGGCGGGTTGTCTTTTACAAACTGATTCAGCTTCTCCAGCGTGATCGTATCCACTCGTTCAGCAATTTCCTCCAACGACCGCGTCGACCGTGAATGTATTGATCCGAGGCCAAAGCCATCGCCCTGGCCGATGTCGATTCCCCCTGCATCACCAGCGATGATTTCATTCCCACCACCGCCCGGTGAAACTCATGGGCATCAACCCCCTCACTTAGACGGTGTAGTTCCGCACGCATCACTTCAATGGCTTGTCGTCCCTGACTCCGGCGTGGTTCCCACATTAACAGAACACGCCCCCAACCTGATGATCGCCCCCGTATCGCGCTCCAACTGAGTAACACAATCCGCGTTTCTCCCGCACCTCGGTATACAACCGGCTGCTGGCTCCGCCAGATAGCACATTCACAGCCATCCGCGCGAGAATGCTTCGGGGATCTGCTTCGCAGGGCATGTCATAGCCCAAACCCAAATGCAGTTGTGAACTTTCACACACTTCATGGTGGTAGCCGCGTATCGCATGGCTTTCGATCCCCGGCTCATCGACATGTCCCTGCCATGATCCAAGCCTGCGTTCAAGCAACGCCAGCATTCGGTCATGATCCAGATTTCCCGCCAGCGCAAGAATCGATCCGCCGGGTACAAAGTGTCCACGGTGATAAGCACGCACATCCTCAATGCTCAACGCCTGCAGATGTTCAGCCACGCCCAGTACCGTTCGATTCAAGGGTATCGGATGATGACGTTTTGCGAAGTTCCACAAACACCCGGTCCTGTTGGTTCATCCTGCAAGGCATCCAGCGACTGCAATGCAAGGTCCACACTCGGTGCAAGAGATGCTTCATCGAGCATCGGGGCCAGCACCATATCCATCAGCAGTGGTAATGCCTGTTCTGCCTTTTCCCCGATCATCGCTGCCGACAGACGCATGTGCCGGGTCATGACCTGGGTGTCCCGCTCAACTCCCAGCATTTCCAGCGCATGACTATGGGCACGGGCATCCAGCCCCCCTGCTCCCCGGCAGACCATTTCCGCCAGCACCGTCGCCACGCCCAGTTGTTGTGCCGGTTCATGCACCACCCCAGCCGGAAGCAGCCAGGTGAGTGCCAATGAACGCACCTGTGGTATGCGTTCCGTCAGCACCCATAGTCTATTTGATAATCGCTGAGCTTTAATTTGTGCCATGAAGAAGAATTGTAATGCGGATGACACCCTGCCACACCCGCAAAATGAAGGCTTGGCAAGTGACCTGCCATGTGCAAATAATTACGGCGTAGCCGAACGGTTGATCAAGGACGGACGCGACAGCAAACGTTCGCGTTCCCGATCGTTCACATCTTCCAACCCTGGATTCGCAGGTTGAGCACCCCCAGCCAGACTGTCTGCCATTTCCATAGGGCGTGGTGCCCGCTGCGGATCCACTCCCGCAGGCAGTGCATACAACGGCGAACCATTGATTTTGTTGTACAAATCCAGCGTGGCTTCATCGGTGAACTGCGGCACCACCCTGGCCCTGAAAACGCCTTTTTCAGGGTTGTACCAGAATGCAGCCTGATGGGGTGCGCGAATCACAGGGTCGGGGGGATGCAAGCCTTGATCCTTACCCGGGGCGATATCCATCCAAGGCTGACGTCCGGGCACCAGTGGATTCTCCGGCAAACTCCCCTCAAACCACAAGGGAGTCACCATGATCGGAGAGTTCACCTCACCGCTCTTGGCCTCCTCCAATGCCTTGTGATATTGCATTACTTCATGTAGCCGGGACAATGAAAGCTGCACCACGCGCCAATGTTCGACCTCACGGGCCTCGGCCCGGTAATGCAGCAGAATACCCGCCAGTATTCCCACCAGCATGGCGGCAATCAGCGTGTCGATGATCAGGCGCATGACATCTCCAGGCGCACTTTGCGCATAGAGACTTATCGGCCGATTGAACAAGCCATCTATCTACCGCCCATGGGCAGGCGATAAACTCTGCATTTAAAGCCTTACCCAGCCCGCATGATCGTTAGAGACCTTACCTTTGACACCCTGCATCTCACGTGCAGGGCTTCATTTCGTCATGGTGTGGGTCAGCCCCATGCATTCATACGACTCTGCCGGGGCATCGTAATCCTTCATCAGCCTCGCCATGTGCTCGTGCATCCGCTGCTTGACTGTTTCATCCTGCAACGGCTTTTGCTGCTGGGGGTCGTTCTGTAAATCAAACAACAGTGGCTCACGCTGGATGTCCTTATGTTGGTAATGCCCCAGTCGCAGCGTCGGCAGGTTCTTGGTAAATGACCATGGCTTCCCCAGCGTTGCCTTATCAAGCCCCTGAGCGTACCCCCTCATGTTCGTTGGCATCAGCGTGTATCGGGCATAGCTCGTCCCTGGTACCGGGATCCTAGGTAGGTGTATCTCCCATCCGTCACATTCACCCCCTGGCCAAAGTAACCGAATATCGCTGCATCGCGGACCTTGGCATCCTTTTCCACCACCGGGGCAAGGTCGTGGCCACGCATGTCCTTGGTTGGCTCAACCCCGAAGTATCGCAGCAACGTAGGCCCAAGGTCTATCGCAGGTTGCACCAACGACTCTCGCCGCTCCCCCGCTTTCTTGAACCGCGGGTCCCACACAAAAAACGGCGTGTGTGCTACCTCCTCGTACATCGGCATCCAGTTCTTGGCCCCAGCACCGATGTTCCCCCAACATAAACCCGTGGTCCGTCCAGACCACCAGCATCGTGTCCTCCCACAGGTTGTAACGATCAAACGCATCCAGCACATCGCCCAGCGAGGCATCGCACTTGCTCAGAAGTGCGGCA
>JAAUTM010000403.1 GCA_012031455.1 Phycisphaerales bacterium | reverse complement strand
GCGCCCGTGAGGAAGTGGTTGGATCGTATGCCTTGAACGAGCCGCGCCCGTGAGGAAGCGGTTTGAAATGTACTTTTTTGCATCAACCAGAAACCGCTCGTTGCCACTCGCGGCTCTGTAAGACAAGAACCACTCCCTGACGGTCGTGGCTCGTGAAGACAGGAACCCGCCCCCTGCATATGCCAATAAAAAACGGGTGACGCAAAGGTCACCCGTGAGGAGGAAGACATCAAATTGTGAATGCGACACTCAGACAGCCTGCTGAGCCTTGCGACGACGCAGGAAGGCCAGACCACCCATCCCGGCCAGCGTGCTCATCCCAGCCCAAGCCGGGGCAGGAAGAGGGATAGCATAGAGACGTATGTTGTCCAAACCGTAATCATCACCGGTGTATTTTAAGCTGGTATTTTTAATGGTTAATTTCACATTTTGGTTGGAGGGCAAATAAAACGTGGTCGAGTGTGTCTGCCAGGAGGTTGGGCCATTGCCTGAATCGGGGGTCGGTGTCGAGATCGTAAAATTCATATAGATGTCATCTCCAACCACCATCGTATTCAAGATGGTCACGGGTTTGTAGATCGTGATTGCATCAAACAGAAATTCGTACTCCCCTGCCAAGAGATTATGGTCCTGTTTCCAGTCGAACAAATAATCCACTGGCTGGAGGATATTGTTCACCGGCGCCGCTGCATTGATGATCATGTACCTGTTGCCCTCGGACGGGGTAGGCTCGTTCCAGGAGTTATGCCAATTGGTTCTACCGGGTTCATAGATCCCATAGGTTCCCGGAGCCGTCAGCACATTGGCATCATAAGGCGTGGGTTTCAGGCTTGTTGAAAATCCGTTATTACCGCTTTCGAAGCCACCATTGGCAATAAGGTTCGCCGGGCTGCCTTGGGCGATACCGGTCAGGCTAACCACTCCGACTGCCAACGTACAAATCCTCGTCGTGATCATCGAACTCATCGTTTTCTCCTCTTTTTAACTTCGGCGCGGGCACCGGTGACCCGGTTGCGCCATTGCCCCTCAGAACCCAGGAACCCCAAGCAGGACTACACCCACTGGAATAACAATCTTTTAACTATCTTGCCTAATAAGCCTATCTTACCAAAATTCATCGTAAACCAATGTAATCAAATACAATATACACGATAATAACTTCTGGGGCTATCGGGGAAAACCTTAGTTTGGGTGAGGATATTCCTGAGAAAGGGTTAGAGTGATGCAGCCCAGCCTTCGTCGACCGGGTGGGGCTGGGATTAATTCAACATACCGCCGGGGGCGTCGATGCTACATCAAATTATCTGCGTAAACCTTCATACAGCTCACCAGCGCACATTTGGTTACGACTTTTGTTGCGATTATAAAAAAACCCACGCTGTTCATGCGTGGGTGTCGTGAAAACTTCTTTTCGGATTGGTTATGCGGGCATCCCCTGGTGGGGGATCGATCATGGATGTCGACGGTTGTGGACTATTGCCAAGGAAAAAGCAGATTTCAGGTCATGGCAAGTTCACATGGCTGGTCACTTCGGCAAGAACCTGCTGCTGGGGCTGGCTGAGGTTGCGGATATCGGGATGTTCGGTACTAAAACGCGAGAGAATTTGTTTGGCCTGTGGTTTCTGACCCATGGCCACCAGGGTTTTCGCCAAGTGCAGCATGGCATCCGGATCGCGCGGGGCGATGGCCAGTGCTTTATGAAAAGCTGCCAAGGCCTGATCATATTGTTTGAGATTCAGGTGAACCTGTCCCAAGGTATCCAGGAACGAGGAATCCTGCTCCCCGGTGGCTTGAACCGCTTTTTGCGCAAGGGGCAGGGCTTTGGCGGGCTGTCCCTGCTCGATGTGCAACATCGCCAGATTGTTCATGGCCACGGGGAATTCTTCCACCTCAAGCACTCTCTCGTAGGCTTTGATCGCCAATGCTTTTTCATCCTGCTGATGGAAGAAAAAGGCGATTGGGACAAGCTGCTCAGCAGTCAATTTGGGTTGTTCAAGCAGGGCCAGATAAAGCGTGCGGGCGAATACCAGATCACCGGGCTGCTGATGCCTGGCATAAAGCTGCTGCCAGGCATCGGCCAGCGCCAGACGCAGGTTGATATCCGACTCTGTGACGGAGGGAGCGGCTTCCTGCAACCAGGTGATGGCATTTTCACGCTGAGGGATGGTGTACCCGGCAAGATTGATCCAATAACCCAGCCAGGGATCTTTCTGTTGAAGTTGTGGCCTCAGCAGCTGGGCTGCCTGGGCACTTTGGTTGCTGGCGATCAAGCAGCGGGCTTGGAGGAGCAGAACTTGGGAATACTCACGGAACTGCTCGTAGGCAGGATCGAGGTAGGGTTTCAGTACGGTGATGGCGGCCTTGGGATTGGTTTGGCGAAGATAGCTTCGGCGATCCACAGATCGGCCCGCAGGGCTGACTGGGGGTGCGCTCGCGCCAGACTTTGGCGCTGGACATGGCTTCGGACCAGCGGTTGGCTGCAGCGGCAGCCTGGGTGGCGACTTCAGAGGCCTCGATGGATTGGGGAAACGCCTGCATCAGCCGGGCTGCAATGGTAAGGGCTTCGTCATTGCGATCAGCAGCAAGATGCAGACGAACCAGCAGGAGTTGCAGCTCAAGAAACCGAGGATGACGCTCGGCCAAGGGACGTAGATTGTCCACCAGTTTGGTGGTGGCATCCTTGCGGGCGATGCCTTGCTGAAGCATCTTGAGTGCCTCCACAGCGGATTGCCTGGAGGTGACGTTGCTCAGCAGGGTTGCGAGCATGGGTCGGGCGGGGGCGACATTGACCAGGGCCTCAAGTACCGATTCGTCAGCATCAAGGGCTTTGTAGCCAGCGTGCTCGGGCAGGTTTTTCAAAGCCGACTGCACAGTGTTACGGGCTTCCTTGAGCTGACCTCTTTGGATGTGCAGTTCCAGCAACGAGTCCCAGATGCGTGGATCGCTGGGTTTAAGCTCCGCAGCCTTGTGGTAAAGGGGCAGTGCTTCAGAGGGGGAATTGGATAAACGATGGGCTAAAAACGG
>JAAUTM010000402.1 GCA_012031455.1 Phycisphaerales bacterium | reverse complement strand
ATCCGCAAACTCATTGTAAAGAACCTACAATGCCACGCATGATTTCAAACCCTGATATTCGTGGCGTGATCTTTGATATTGATGGCGTGCTCTGTGATTCTGAGCCATACATCATCCGTGCTGCCCAGCAGATGTTCGCCGAGCGCTACAACATACGCCTGGCCCCTACTGACTTTCAGCCTTTCACCGGCATGGGTGAGGCCAAGTTCATCGGCGGACCGGCGGCACTGCGTGGCATCACCATCAACCTGCAAGCCGACAAAGTTCGCACCTATGAAATCTATCTGGAACTCATCCGGGGGTCGATGCCCCCATCACCGGGTGTCATTGATTTTATCGATGATCTTCGTGCCAAAGGTATACAAACCGCTTGCGCCAAGCTCCGCCGACCGTATGAAAGTCACAGGCAACCTCAAGCAGATCGGGTTACCTGCGGAAAGTTTTGCAGCGGTCATCACCGGAAGCGATGTGACCCAAAACAAACCCGACCCGGAAATATTCCTCAAAGCCGCTGCCGCAATGAAGGTGGCTCCGCAGCATTGCCTGGTGGTGGAAGATGCCCCCGCCGGTTGTCAGGGTGCCCGGGCCGCGGGCATGGCCTGCCTTGGTATCACCAGCAGTTTTACAGCCGACACACTGCTTGAAGCCGGGGCCATGTGGACCGCCCTGAACCTGGCGAACGTTCCCGGCGAAGTGCCGGTTTAGTCCATGGACCTGTCTATGATCCTTGATCCATGAACCCTTATCGATTGCCTTATGCTGCGTAACCTGATCATACTCTTGCTGGTGTTTCTGAGTCTCTCGGCCTGGCTGTGGGTCAGCGGCGCTGGCCGGGGTGAGGCCGATCTGCGCTACATCAGTGCGGTAGAGCTGCGCACGCTCGATCCGCAACGCATGACCTGGCTGGAAGACATCCGTGTGGCCGAGGGCATGTTCGAAGGATTGGTGCGGGTGGAATTGCCGAGTCTGAAAATCGGCCCTGCCGTGGCCTCGCACTGGTCGGTGTCTGATGATGGTCTGACCTACACATTTCACCTGCGCCCCGATGCTCGTTTTTCCAACGGCGACCCGGTCACTGCCGATGACTTCCGCTTTTCATGGATGCGGGCCATGATGCCCGATTCCGCTGCCGACTACGCCCAACTGTTTTCGTCATCAAAAACGCCCGCGCTTTTTTTGCCCATCGTCAGAAGCAGCTTTCCGAATTTGCCCAATCGCCTGCCGCTCATGACCCTGCCGCGTTGTTGCAGCAGTCCCAAGCCTATTTTGATGAAAACGTGGGGATCAAGGCCCCTGATGCACGCACTCTGATCGTGCATTTGGAAAATCCATGCAGCTATTTTCTGGAATTGGCCGGGTTCATCACCTTCGTGCCCATGCATCGCCCAAGCATTGCGTCGCAAATGGTGCTGGATCAGCGCAGCGGGTTATGGACGCTTGATCCCCTGTGGACGCGCCCGGACCGAGTCATCGGCAACGGGCCGTATGTGTTGGAACGTCGGCGTTTCAAGCGCGACATTCTGCTGACCGCCAACCCGCAATACTGGAACCCCTCGGCCATGGGGAATCAGAGCATCCTCATGCAGATCGTCGGCGACCCCGGTGCAGCGATGCTGGCATATCGGCGGGGGGAGGTGGACTGGTTGCCGGATATCCCCACGGCTTCGCCCCTGGCAGCAGACCTCATGCGTCAGCAGCGTGAAGGTCTGCGCAAGGATGTGCATCTGACCGCAGGTGCGGGAACGTATTTTTACAACTTCAACTGTGCTCCGACATTTCTGGATGGTTCGAAAAACCCGTTGCACGATGCCCGGGTGCGCCAGGCCTTGTCCCTGGCGATTGATCGGCAGACCCTGGTGGAACGGGTGACGCGCGGGTTCCAGCCCATTGCCCGGACGTTTGTTCCCCCCGGAGCACTGCCCGGTTATGAGCCACCTGTGGATGCGCTGCTTGCCACCACGGACCTGGCGGACAACTTGAAACGTGCACGCAAGCTGCTGGATGAAGCAGGTTACCCCAATGGGCGCGGTCTGACGGGGCTCTCAATTTTGTACAACACCGAGGGTGCCCATGCCGCCATCGCCCAGCAGGTTAAAAACCATTGGGAACAGGCCCTGGGCGTGTCGGTCAACCTCATGGGCGTGGAAAAATCGCAATTTGGTCAGCGCTTGCGATCGCATGATTTTGCCATCAGCCGAGCGGCCTGGTTCGGCGACTACCGCGATGCCACCACGTTTCTGGACAAGTTTCTTTCCGACAACGGCAACAACGATGCCCGGTATCACAACCCCCGCTTCGATGAACTCATGCAGCAGGCGGCACGGGAACTCGACACGAACAAGCGTTTAAGAATATTGGAACAGGCCGAGCGCCTGATGCTCTCCGAGCAGCCCATCGCCCCGATCTATCATTACACGATCATGTCCGTGCATGACCCGGAAAAGGTCAGTGGCATCACGCTCAATGCCTGGAACTACCGCAGGCTCGAGTGGGTGAAGGTGAATCGCTAAACAGGCGGGATCCATCCATGTGTGGCCGATACGTACGCAAAACTCCGTTGCAGAAACTGGCCCGGTTATTAGGTGCGTTTAATGCCCTGCCGGAGCTAAGGGCAAGTTACAACATTGCTCCCACGCAGCCGCTGCTGATTGCCCGCATCGGGGCGGATGGCCGGCGGGAGCTGGCACTGGTGCGCTGGAGCTGGGTGCCGCATTGGGCAAAGTCGGTCGAGGGCACCGGCCCCGTGACGATCAACGCCCGCAGTGAGACGGTCGATGAAAAGCCAGCCTTTCGGGATGCTTTCAAATATCGCCGGTGCGTGGTGCCTGCGGATGGTTTTTATGAATGGGATCGCAGCACCCAGCCGCGTCAGCCCTATTACTTTCACCTGGCCCAACAGCAACCGATGTGGCTGGCGGGGCTGTGGGAGCATTGGCAGGATGCTCATGGCAACGAACTGGAAACCGGGGTGATTCTCACCAGTCGAGGCCATGGGAACGGGTGGCGAAAATTTCACCACCGCATGC
>JAAUTM010000401.1 GCA_012031455.1 Phycisphaerales bacterium | reverse complement strand
CGGATCGTTCCGGTCGAGGACTAACCTGGCGTTCGGGCTTGCGGGCAGCCTACTGGTCATTTGGCGCTGGGTGGGGTTGTTCATGCTGGGGTATTACTTTTTGTGGGGTGCGGTGGCCAACTTCGCGGTGGTCGCCAACCTGATCATCGTGCTGGGGGTGATGGCTGCTTTGGATGCCGTGTTCACCTTGCCGGGCATCGCCGGGCTGGTGCTGACCATCGGTATGGCGGTGGATGCCAACGTGCTGATTTACGAACGTATTCGTGAGGAACTGGAGCGCAAGGCTGATGTGCATGTGGCGGTTCGGCAGGGTTTCAACCGGGCGTTTTCCTCGATTTTCGATGCCAACATCACCACCCTGATCACCTGTCTGATTCTCGGATACACGGCCACGGCCGACTTGAAAGGTTTTGCCGTGACCCTGGGTATTGGTGTGGCTGCCAACCTGTTCACCGGGGTGTTCTGCACACGCGTGGTGATTGAACTCTGGCTGGCCTTGTTTAAACCTAAATCAACACCGATGCTGCCGATGGTCCTGCCGGGGCTGCGCCGCTTGCTGACCCCGAACATTGACTGGGTGGCGCTCAAATGGCGGTTCATTGCGGTGAGTGCGGTATTGATCGTGGCGGGGTGGGCGGCGGTATTCAGTCTGGGGCGTGATTTTCTGGACATTGAATTTCGCGGGGGCACACAGGTTTCGTTCATGCTTGATGAAGGCAAGATGATGCCGGTGGAGGAAGTGCGTGAACGTTTGAACAAGGTGGCCCAGGCGAGCAACACGCCGGAGCTGCGCGGCGACCGGGCGGTGGTGGTGACGGTGGGCCAGCGGGAGGGCACCAGCGCCAATGCGTTTTCGATTGCGACGCTGCTGCAGGACCCCAAGGTGGTCAGTGAACGCATCAAGGAGGCATTCCGTGATGTGGTGAGCAGCCCGGAGCCGATCGATTTTGCGGGCATGGGTGCCAGCGATAGTGATGCCCCTGCTGTGCGTTTGTCGCCGGTGTTCCCATTCGGCACAGCGCCCTGGGCAGGGATATAGGTCGGCAGGAGTTGTCCCCGGAAGTGTCCCCGGCTTTTGATGTGTCGGATTACCTGGGCGGATCGGTGGTGGTGGTGGGTGACATGAACCCGGCTGCGACGCTGGCGGATGTGACCAACCGCATCAACCGCATGCGCAGCCAGCCCAATTATGAAAAGCTGGGGTATCGTCAGTTTGAAGTGGTCGGGCTGGACCCGGCAGGGCAGAACGATGTGCGTTCGGGAGAGCCGTTGTACAAGTCCGTGGCGGTGGTCAGCAAGGACAATTCCACCTCGTACATCGAAAACCCCGACACCTTCGGCGAAGAAGGCGGACTCGCAGCCACGGAATGGGCGATTGTCCGCGATGCCCTTCTGCGTGACACCAGCCTGGGCAGCATCACCAATTTCTCCAGCCAGGTGTCCGACACCATGAAGCAGCAGGCCACGGTGGCAGTGATACTTTCATGGATCGCCATCGCCCTGTATGTGTGGGTGCGCTTTGGCAACCTGCGTTACGGTTTTGGTGCCATCGCTGCACTGGTGCATGATGTGCTGATCGCAGTGGGCCTTGCTGCCCTGGCGACGTATGTGGTGGGCTGGGCACCTGACACGGCTGTGTTACTGGGGCTGGAACCCTTCCACCTGAACCTGTCGATGGTGGCAGCGGTGCTGACGCTCATTGGTTACTCGGTGAACGACACCATCGTGACCTTCGACCGCATCCGTGAAAATCGCGGACGCTTGTCCTGGGCCACGCCCCAGATCATCAATGACTCGATCAATCAGACGCTGTCGCGCACGATTCTCACAGGCGGCACGGTGTTCATCAGTGTGTTGTTGCTTTACGCCATCGGCGGGCCGGGCGTGCATAACTTCGCCTTCGTGATGCTGGTGGGTACCGTGGTGGGCACCTACAGCTCGATCGTGATTGCTGCCCCGATCCTGCTGCTGGGCGCCTGGGGCAAGATCGCTCAGGAACAGGCCGAAACCGCGGATGATTCCACCGGATTGGCAACCCGCGAATGAAATAAATTTCCGCTTTCCGCTTTCCGCTTTCTCTTTTCCGCTTTCCGCTTTCGGACTTCGGACCTTGGACATAAAGGCTTGAGTGATGTTACTCAATAAAAACGATGTAATTTTGTTCCAAGGCGATTCGATCACCGATGCTGGCCGCAACCGTGAAAAATTGCAGGGACATGATTACGAGGCCCTGGGACGGGGTTATGCCCTCTACACAGCTTCGCTGCTTTTGGCGCGTCGGGCGGATCTGAACCTGACCATTACCAATCGGGGTATCAGTGGCAACAAGGTCTGGCAGCTGGCCGAGCGCTGGCAGGGTGATTGTCTGCAATTAAAACCAGCACTGGTGTCGATTTTGATCGGGGTCAACGACACCTGGCACGGGCAGAAGAACCCGGCGGACCTGGTGACGCTGGAGCGTTATGAAAAGGTGTATCGGCAACTGCTCAAGGACACGCAGGCAGGTTTGCCGGGCGTGAAGCTGGTGCTTTGCGAGCCGTTTGTACTGCGCTGCGGCGCGGTGACCGACAAGTGGTTCCCGGAGATTGACCAGCGCCGGGCGATCGTGAAGCAACTGGCCGGTGACTTCGGCACGGTGTTTGTGCCGTTCCAGGCAGCCTTTGACCAGGCTCTGAGTCTTCAGCCACGCAAGGAATACTGGTTGCCCGATGGTGTGCATCCGAGCATCGCCGGCCACGCGCTGATGACTGAAACATGGCTCAAGTCCGTGATGGATAATGGATGATGTATAAAGGATAATGTTCAGAAATACCCTGACCGTTCATCAATCAAGGTATGAACATTATCCATCATCCTTTATCCATGATCCATCACTTCGTCAGCGCATCCGTTTCCGCCTCGGCCTGTTCCTTGGCGATGTTGCCCAGCACCGATCAGCAGAATCGGCGCAGCAATCACGATCGAGCTGTACGTGCCCACCACCGTGCCCACCATCATCACGAACGCAAATTGTGTACGCCCCGGCCACCAATTGC
>JAAUTM010000400.1 GCA_012031455.1 Phycisphaerales bacterium | reverse complement strand
TGGGGGTCGTGGCTCTGATGGGAACCGGCCCCGGATTGGCATCCAGGGCTACGAGGCGGTGTTCTGCAATCCGTTGATCAATGTGTACTTGAATTTCTCTGCGTTCTCAGCGATCTCTGCGGCGAAAAGTTCTTTCATATCCGGCCCTGAAGGGCTCGGCGTCACAATCTATGAAATCAACCGCTTGCGTTTAGATTCGCACACAGAGCCCTGCGCTGCGCTCCGGGTCGCTATGTGGCACCCGGCGACAAGTCGCAGCGCTAACCGATATGATTTACTTGGCCACTTGACCACTCGGCCACTTCCCCAGCAACCGCTCACTTCCGCCCCGGGGGCGCGGCTCTGATATACCAACACTCGGCCACTTCTTTAGCAACCGCTCGTGGCTCTGAAGGGCACGACTTCTTTAAGCTGCGCAACCATTTCCACAAGGGCTCATTGATCAAATCTTTAACAATTCACAAACAGGATTTGACAGAACCATTGGACTCGTTAAACTACCCGGCTCCCCTGAAGTTGGGGGGTGTGTGACGGTGGCGACAAAAGTGCATTCGATGAAGGACTGTCGATGACCACGGGAAAGATTCGAATTCGAATGGAAGCCTACGACCACCAGGCCTTGGATGCCTCGGCCAAGGAAATCGTCGAGCATGCCAAGCGTACCAACGCCAAGGTGCATGGCCCGACCCCCCTGCCGACCCGCATCGAACGCTACACCGTGTTGCGTAGCCCGCACATTGACAAGAAAAGCCGGGAACAGTTTGAGATTCGGACGCATAAGCGCATCATTGACATTTACGAACCCAACGCCCGCACCGTGGAAGCGCTCAACCGGCTGGTGGTGCCCGCAGGCGTGTTCGTGAAGATCAAGGCGTGAATGAAGGTTGGTGATTCAAGACAGAGTCACTAAACAGAGTCACTAAAGTGACTCTGCCTATAAGGGTTACTCCGATGAGGGACTCTGCCTGAGTGACGCGGTTTGTAAAGAGATAGAACATACGACGGTTGCTTGTGTAACAATCAAACAGGGTCGGGATCCTCTGCCCTTGGGCATGATCAGCCAGACAAGGCACCCTGGGAGGTTAATTTCGATGCCCGCAGCATTGCTTGGTAAAAAAGTAGGAATGACAAGGGTGTTCACTGCTGAAGGCAAGAACATTCCGGTCACCATTATTCAGGCTGGCCCCTGCTTCATCAGCCAGATCAAGACCACCGCCAACGACGGTTACGATGCGGTTCAACTGGCGTTTGATGAAGTCAAGCCCCGCTAATTCGACTTATCAGATCATCGGCCACGATACCAAAGCCGGTATCGCAGCTCCCCAGCGGTTTCACCGCGAATTTCGCAGCAATGCCAAGGAAGTCGCCGAACTAGCTCCTGGCCAGCAGCTCAATGTCGAAGTTTTCGAAAAAGTAAAATATGTTGACATCGTCGGCACGAGCATCGGCAAAGGCTTTCAAGGTGTCATGAAGCGTTGGAACTTCAAGGGTATGTGCGCCAGCCACGGCACCGAACGTAAGCATCGTTCCGCGGGTTCGATTGCTGCCCGGTCCACCAACCGTGGTTTTTCCGGTCGTCCCAAAAAGGGCCTGCACATGCCCGGCCACATGGGTGTGGAGCGGGTCACGGTTCGCAGCGTGGAAGTGGTCGGTTGCGACAAGGATAAAAATCTGCTGCTCGTCAAAGGCCCGGTTCCCGGTGCCAGAAACGGGCTGCTTGTGATTTCGGAGGCTAAACGGCTTTACAAGAGTAAGGCCAGGCTCGCCAAGGCATCGTAAGTCGAAGGCCCCTGCCATTGCCATCACCTGACCGTGGGTTGTTCACGCGGCGACAGGTGAGACAGATGGCCGGATTAACAGGCCTTGCAAGATACTGCGATGTCGCGACATGCCGATTGATGCCGAGTCGCCATGCACAGCGATCGGCCCCCAGAGGGCGTGTTTGGCGGCGTAACAAAACGTACCTGGCGTGACAGCCGGTCGAATCATCGACCCCTGTACGTCGAGGATCGTAGGTGAAAACAATGATCGAAATTCCCATTCTCAATCTCGAGGGTCAGCAGGTGGACAGCCTCAAGGTCGACGAGCAACTGCTCGGCGGCGAGGTACGCCATGAACTGCTCAAACAGGCCTACGTCACCATTCATGCCAACAAGCGGCAGGGTACGGTTAAAACCAAAAGCCGTAAGGACGTTGAAGGCTCCACCCGCAAGCTCTACAAACAGAAACATACCGGTCGGGCCCGTCGTGGTGCGGTAAGAACCGCGATCATGAAAGGCGGCGGCAGGGCGCATGGCAAGGTGCCTCATTCATGGCGCAAGGACATGCCCATCAAGATGCGCCGTCTGGCCAATCGCAATGCTCTGCTGGCCAAGGCTGTGGATGGTGAAATCAAGCTTGTCGATCAGTTGCCGACATTTGATAAGCCCTCGACGAAAATGTTCGCTTCGCTGCTGAGCAAATTACACATCTCCCGTTCGTGCCTCGTGGCGATGAGCGACACCCGCAACCACGTCGCCAATTCCGCTCGCAACATGGATGAAATCAGCATCACCCGCGTCGATCGGCTCAATGCCTTCGACCTGCTGAATCACCGTTTTCTGCTGGTGCCCCGCACGATTTCCAATCCCAACATTGACAACAGCTTTTTTTGCTGGAGTCACCACAGGAGGGCCAGTCGGACCAGGAGCCATGATAGACGCATTCGGCAAGGATATACCCTTCGAAGAGGGTGGCAATGACGTTGGTTGTTTGCTAGGTTGTACGTTACTGAAAGCAGCCGTAGTACTTCTTGCGGTGATGCGGCTTCCAGAACTACTGTTCCCCACTGAAAAACAAGGGGCCTCTACTACCACCGCCAACCACTAAAGGTTTCTTCGTTTTCAAGTACGGATTCACTATCACCATTGTGTTGGGAGGATTGGAGGACTGCAAGATAAAATATACTATATACACCGGACTATGTTGCATGACGGAGACGACGACGAAGTCAGAAGAAGCAGGAAGGACATTTTTTGGCGCGAAACTCATTCACTTA
>JAAUTM010000399.1 GCA_012031455.1 Phycisphaerales bacterium | reverse complement strand
ACCTGCCCAAAACCGGCAGCGATGGACTGGGTTACCAACTGCTGCAAAAACTGGGGCACAGCCATTGTCGAACCATTGCCCTCACTGGTGCCGCTGGTGATGCAACAAGGCCACTGGTTGACCACGCTCTCCGGGTTGAGTTTGCCGGTGGCGCTCACGGTTGCCCAAGGCACGGGGAAGGTGATCGCACGGCTTGAGGGGTCGATGCTTTGCACTCACTTTGGCATCAGTGGCCCGGTGGTGCTGGATGTAAGTCGGCATTGGGTGGCAGCACATGTTCATGATCGTGAAGTAACCCTGCGCTGTGCCTTGCTTCCTCATGTGAATTTTGAGCAACTGGAAAATCAGCTCATCCATCTGACCGCGCGAAATCCGCAGCGGACGCTGGTGAACGTATTGCGTGAATGGTTGCCATCGAGGTTGGCCGAGGCATTACCCAGGCATGAACTGGGGCTGCAACCATCACTGGTCATGGGACAGTTGCCACGTGATGCGAGACGCAAACTGGTGCATTCTCTGACCGACCTGGTATTGCCGGTGGAACGGGATCGAGGCTGGCTTTTTGCGGAGGTGACAGCCGGTGGCGTACCGTTGTCGGAAGTGGACTGGCGCACCATGCAATCGAAAGTGCAGCCGGGGCTGTATCTGTGCGGAGAAGTTTTGGACGTGGATGGACGCATGGGTGGCTACAACTTTCAATGGGCCTGGTGCAGCGGGCGGTTGGCAGGGCTGGCGGCGGTGAAAAGGGATCATGGCTAATGGATGATGGTTGATGGTTGATGGAAAGACAGGATGCGATGATTGTCGGCTCCTGGATCAAACATCATCCTTGATCCATTATCCTTTCTCCATCATCAGCGATAAAATAGAGCGTGCATCCAATATGGATGCCTCAGCGAAAGAGGAAGCAGATTATTGTGAACACCGCACCACGCCGGTTATACATGGACAATGCCGCAACCAGCTTCCCCAAGCCACCGGGGGTGATGGCAGCGATGCAGCATTACGCAGCGGAACTGGGTGCCAGCCCGGGTCGTGGTGCCTATGCCGAAGCCCGTGAATCAGGGCGACTCATGAACGAGTGCAGAGGTCGCATCGCCCAGCTCATCGGGCGGATGCGAGTCAACCCGAGCACATCATTTTCACCCTCAACACCACTGATTCTCTGAATTCTGGCGATTCGCGGTTTAACCCTGGCCGATGCTTCACCCTGTCATCTAATCACCACCGACCTGGACCACAACTCCGTACTGCGCCCGTTCAGCGCTTTGTGTGAGCATCCGCGCATCAAACAAACCCGGGTGCCCATTGATCCGATCTCAGGGCTGGTGGATCCCAATGACATTCGCAAAGCCATCACCAAAGACACACGCATGATCGCACTGGTGCATGGCTCCAATGTCACCGGCACTCTTCAGCCAATCCGGGAGATTGGCCAAATCGCTAGTGAACACGACATTCCCTTCATCGTGGATGCAGCCCAGACCTGCGGGCATGTACCCATCGATGTTGAAGCCGATCATATTGATTTTCTGGCGGCACCCGGTCACAAGGGATTGCTCGGACCTCTGGGGACAGGCTTTCTCTACATACGTCCGGGCATGGAAAAACGGCTGACCACGATTCGTGAAGGGGCACAGGCTCGGTCAGCGATCTGGATTCCCAACCTGAATTTTTACCCGACCGTTTTGAGCCAGGCAGCCATAATGCCATCGGCATCATCGGCCTGTCCGCCGGTGTGCAGTGGGTGCTGGAGCAGACCGTAGCCAAGCTCTGGCAGCATGAGCGTGAGCTTATCAAGGTGATGCTCGACGGCCTGATCGACACCGGTGAAATGCCGGGGCTTAGCTACTTTGGGCCACGTGGGATCAACCATCGTTGCGGAGTATTTTCGGTGCGCATTGATGGCATCGCTCAGCCTCAGGCTTTGTCGGACCTGCTGGAGCGCGACTATGGCATCCTCACCCGTTCGGGCATTCACTGTGCCCCGCACGCCCACCGGACCCTGGGGACACAACCCATGGGCGGTACCACCCGGTTTTCCTTCGGGCCGTTCCTAGCCAAGCAGGACGTGAAATATGCCTGCGATGCTCTGGGCCAGATTTGCCATCAGATGAACACCGGCAGCATGATTTCCCGGTAAATCTTAAAAGTATTTGGATTGTTGCGATAACAGCATCAAGTTATCGCCCCCTGACAATTATTCGGTCCCACCTGCTGGGGCTTAATGGAGGCTCTGATAAACCCCCTCTCCTTCGGGAGAGGGTAGGGGTGAGGGCGTGACTGTTGTTGGATATTCTTTATTTCAAGGCCTTTTCGCTCTTCGGCCCTCACCCGGCCTCGGTCGCCACGGCGACACTCGGCCACCCTCTCCCATGGGGAGAGGGGGTATTCAGAGCCCCCATTGGTAACCCGGCACAACGATGATGTGTTCATCTTCTAAGTTGTGATGAAGCTAGCATAAGCGGATAATGTCAACATGAATAAACCCATCAACGTCGCTCTGTATGGTCAGAATGGTCATCAAGTCCAGCGTATGCTGGTGAATCATCCCCATGCGCGATTGACCGCCACCGCAGCGATCACCACCGATGAACTTGCCAAAGCTGGGCATGATCCCGCTGCGATATACAAGGTGGACACGCTGGAGCAGTTGCTGCAATTGAAAGATGTGGATGTGGTGAGTTTGTGTTCACCGGTGCGGGGCGAGCAGGCAAAACATGCGATTCAATGCCTGCTGGCAGGGAAGCATGTTTATGCCGAGAAGCCTTGTGCATTAAGTGAAAGTGAACTGGATGCGATCCTCGCGGCTGCCAAAAGCAGCGGCCGGGTGTTTCATGAAATGGCGGGCACGGTTTTGAGCAGCCGGTATTACCTGGCGGTTCGGCAGGCGGTTCTGGAAGGACTCATCGGCACCGTGGTGCAGGTGAATGCGGAAAAATCGTACCCCTGGTCTGAAAATCGACCCAAAGATGAAACGACCGATGGCGGGCTGATCCGCTGGGTGGCGGTGCACGCCTTCCGCATGGTTGAACACACCACCGGC
>JAAUTM010000398.1 GCA_012031455.1 Phycisphaerales bacterium | reverse complement strand
GATCTGGAAGCCGCCCGCAATCTCACAGCCATGGTCTTTGATAAAACCGGCACGCTCACCACTGGTCAATTGCAAGTCACACGGCCTTGTTCCCTGCCCAAGGCATCGGAACCTGCCCAAGTTGCTTCGCAGTGCTGCTGCCGCTGAACAGCACAGCCGACATCCTGTGGCCCGTGCGGTGATGGAAGTCACCCGCAAAGCCCGCGTCAAACCCGCTGGCACTGATTCCTTTGAAGAAATCCCCGGCCGAGGTGTGATCGCCAGGATCGGCAGCGAAACTTTGCTGGTGGGTCGTGGCAACTGGATCATGGACACCCACCGTGATTCGCTTGGGCACGGGGTTACGGATCAAATCCAAACCGCGATGAACAACCCTGAACTCGAAGGGCTATCGGTGTTGTTCGTGGTGCAGGCGGGGCAGTTGCTGGGTTCCATCGGTTTGGAAGACAACACGCGTCCCGAAGCTGCACAGGCGATGGATGCACTGCGTGAAAAGGGTTTAAAAGCCCTCATCATCGTTACCGGTGACCGCACCAGTGTCGCCAAGCGCGTGGCTGCGGCGATGCACACGGACTACCGGGCGGAGGTGTTGCCTCATCAGAAACTGGAAATGGTGGATGAACTCAAGGCCAAGGGGCACAAGGTGTGTGTGGTGGGCGATGGTGTCAACGATGCACCAGCTCTGGCAGCGGGGGATATCTCGATTGCCATGGGGGCGGCTGGCAGCGATGTCGCCATTCACTCAGCCAACATCGCGCTGATGAACAACAACCTCAATCGTATCCCGTTTTTGATTGAGCTTTCCCACCGTACCAATGCGGTGATCAAACAAAACCTCATGATCGGGGCACTGTTCATCGTGGTGTTCGAAGGTTTGGCAGCAGCAGGCTACATTCCGCCGATCATCGCAGCGATTCTGCATGTGTTCTCCGGCCTGGTGGTGATCTTCAACTCCGCCAGGCTGGTGCGTGCCGGTGAGGATATCGAACACGCCGAGGCGGCAGCCCTGGCTCAACCAGGCAGGCCAGCGGCCAACGCATCACGACCACACTGGACAGGACCATACCGGACATGCTCACGATCATGCTCACGATCATGCTCATGATCACGGGCATCCTCACCATGACCATGGGCACGACCATGGCAAACCGGCCTTGGCATGAGATTATTGATGATGTTACCGGGGAGCAACCCCTTTGTAATAACTCCGGGATCAAAACGACATTGCCATATTTTGCCCTATGATATGGGGATCCATCCACGGAACCTGCCCATGGTCAATGATTGTCTGCGATTGTATGTTGTCGCCCTGTTGCTACTGCTGCTGGTGTCGGGGTGTCAGATCAACCCGGCCACGGGACAGCGACAATTCAATGTGCTGGGAGAGGCATCGGAAATACGGCTGGGCAGCGAGGCCGAGCCGGAGTTTCTGCGCGACTATGGCGGGCCGATTCCCTCGGCCGGGATCCGTGCCTACGTGAGCAACATAGGCAGGGAACTGGCCAATGAGAGCGAACGTGCAAGTCTGCCATGGGAGTTTCACGTGGTGGATTCGAGTGTGATCAATGCTTTTGCGCTGCCGGGGGGCAAGGTGTTTGTCACCCGCGGGCTGCTGTCCAAGTTCACCAGCGAAGCGGAACTGGCAGGTGTATTGGGGCATGAGATCGGCCACGTCACCGCCCAGCATCAGGGTCAGCAGATCAGTCGGCAACTGGTGCTGTCAGGCATCATGATCGGGATTGGTGTGGCGGCTGAAACGCAGGATGAAGACTGGCTTAAGGTGCTGGGGGTAGGGTCGCAGGTGGGTGGCACGTTGTATCTGCTCAAGTTCGGCAGGGATCAGGAAACTCAGGCGGATGAACTGGGGGTGCGCTACATGACCCGGCTGGGCTACAACCCGGTGGCACTGATCAAGGTCATGGAACTTTTCCGCGCAGAGCAAGGAGCTGGGGGTCAGATGGAATTTTTGTCCACGCACCCAGCCCCGCAAAGCCGAATCGATCATTTATCCGCTTACATCCGCAAGCATCACCCCGATTTTGAAGATTTGAGCAAGTACCGTTTCGAGGTGGAAACCTACAAAAAAGTCGTGCTTAGTGGCATTGCCAAAATGCCCCCCGCCAAACATAACTCCCAGCAGTAACCCGCCTGCCCCGACAGGCATCGTGTGAATTCACCCTGCGTTTTTTTGTAACAGGTCATGAACAACCCCAAGGCATGGACCCGTGATGAACTGCACAATCCGCATCAGGCTGCGGACAAGGCGCGGAAGGTGCAGGCCATGTTCGCGGCCATCGCGCCCACGTATGACCTGAACAACCGGTTGCACGCTCTGGGTTGCGATCAGGCCTGGCGCAGGACTGCTGTAAAACTGGCAAAGCTCAAGCCCACCGATGTGGTGCTGGATGTGGCCTGCGGTACGGGCGACCTGTCCCTGGCCTTTGCCAAAGCAGGCGCAGCCGGGGTGATGGGAGTGGACTTCACCGCTCCCATGCTGGAAATCGCCAGCCGGAAGCGGAGTCGGCAGCGCTGGCGGTACCCTTTGCAGCGGGGGATGCCATGGCTTTGCCCCTGGCGCAGGACAGTGTGGATGTGGTGAGTATCGCCTTTGGCATCCGGAACGTTGCTGAGCCACAGACCGCCCTGCGTGAGTTTTACCGGGTGTTGCGACCGGGGGGCAGGCTGGTGATTCTGGAATTCAGCTTGCCTACGATCGGCTGCTTCGGCAGGGGTATCTGTTTTACTTCAATCATGTTCTGCCCCGCACCGCAAGCTGGATTGCCCGCGACCGAACCGGGGCATACCGTTACCTGCCTCGCAGTGTCAATACGTTTCTGGGACGGGAGCAGATGCTTTCCCTGATGCGCCAGACAGGACTTCACGAACTGACCCTCCATCCGCTGACCATGGGCATCGCAGTGGTGTATGTGGGGGTCAAGCCCCAAGCCCAGGGTGGCTGTGGCTGACGTTAGCCCCTACCGGGATGCCTGTAGTTTTGATACACTCGCTGTTCGGGCATACTGGTTTCTTCATAACCCGAACTTGGAATAGACCTCCCCATGGCTT
>JAAUTM010000397.1 GCA_012031455.1 Phycisphaerales bacterium | reverse complement strand
CGACAGGGGCAGTTGTCGGTGCGGCGGGATACCGGGCGTGTTCAGGGAGGGGGCAGCCTCGCTGGCACTGGCAACTCAGGGCAAAGCTTCGGGTTTTGTGCATCAATTGCTTGAACCACGACCGGGCGGAAAATTCACCATCAGCGGATCAGTACGCGTACAGGGACGTTTTGAGCAGGTACAGATTGCGGTGCAATGTTTTGATGGGAATTGGCAGCAGGTGCAATGGAAGACGGTGTTCACCCCAAGCCGGTCGACAGGTGACTGGCAAAGCTTTTCAGCACCGGTCACACTTACGAATAGTACGGTGTACGCACTGCTGGGTTTGTCGCTCACAGGGGATGGCACCGTGTGGCTTGACGAGGTGAATGCCGCCAGCGGATCCAATGGCAGGGCTGCAGTAGAAGCTGAATCCACAGGGGGGAGGAATCAGGCCCGTTCCGCAAACTCAGGGACAGCGCCCGGCTCGATCACGACTGCAAAACAACTGCGGATGTTGCCGGTGATGGTACGTGCGGACGATGCCAGACTGCGTTATGTCGGTCGTTTCCAGCGGCTGGATAACGGGGCGATGCGTTGTGCATGGTCACATTCGTCGCTGGTGATGAACGTGCGCGGATCAGCGGTGAATGTGCAGGTAGGCGATGGTGGCCAGAATCGGTTGCAGGTGTTCATTGATCATCAGCCAGGCAAAATCATCGAGCTTCAAAACGGCACCCATTGGTACAACCTGGCGGAGAATTTATCGACGGATCGCACCCACCGAGTCGAGGTCATACGGATCACGGAGGCTTTGTTCGGTGAGTTGACCTTTGGCGGTGTGCAACTGGCCGAGGGCGGGTTGCTCGAAGCAGTACAACCATTGTCAAGGCGAATCGAAATCATTGGTGATTCAATTTCAGCCGGCTATGGGAATGAGGCCGCCAGTCAGAACGATAAGTTTTCACCGCTCACCCAGAATGCCGCATTGACCTACGGCTCGATTGCATCACGAGCACTTGGAGCGGAAGTTCACTGCATTGCCTGGTCGGGTAAGTTGCTTTGGCCCAACAACACCTTGACAGAGATATATGACCAGGTGTTGCCCAATCAAAAGGATGTGGTGTGGAACCCGGCACAAGCGGGTTGGTCGCCGGATGTGATTGTCATCAATCTGGGGACCAACGATTTTGCCGGGGGCAATCCCGATGAAGAGGATGGGTGCGGGCCTACATTGATTTTGTCAGCAGGCTTCGCGGACAACATCCACAGGCGAAGATTTACACAGCCGTCGGCCCGATGCTCAGTGATGCATTTTCGTCCAGCAAGAACGCATTGACGACGATCAGTCGCTACCTCGACCGCATCGTCGCACATTTTCGACAACAGGGTGACACCAGGGTCAGCCGGATCGATTTTGCAACCCAGCGCGGGGAGGATGGTTTTGGTTCCGACTGGCATCCCTCGCGTAAAACCCATGAACTCATGCCAAACTCTGACAACAACGCTGGAAAAAATATGAACTGGAGCAGGCGAGCAATGACCACCACAAGCGATGTGTTTGAAGTATCCACGGAATTTCCCGGCGGCAATGCCATCATCGAATCCATCGTGGGTGATACCATCCGACTCAAACCGGACCTGCGTGACACCGAAGGCAACTGGTTTTACTGGTCGATACGGATCAAGGGTGCGGCAGGAAGAAAATTGAATCTGGTTTTCACGGAACAAAATCCGCTGGCGGATCGCGGACCGGCGATGTCGCTGGATCAGGGCCGCACCTGGCGCTGGCTGGGGCGGCAGGATGGAGCGAGAGATCGGATTACGATCACAATTCCGGCTGATAGCGATGATGTGATTCTGAGCTTTGGGATGAATTACACCTTACGCACCTGGCATCGCTTTCTGGACACGCTGCCCGGAGAGCCGAGGGTCAAACTACGCACACTTGTACAAACCCGTCAGGGACGGGATGTACCTATGCTGCAAACTGCCCGAACCGATGGGAAGGCGCCCTACCGACTGCTGCTGACGGCAAGGTCGCACGCTTGTGAAATGATGGCCAATTATGTGATGGAAGGAATGCTGCAAAGCATGCTGGCGGACGATGAGCTTGGTCAGTGGTTTACTGAAAATGTCGAGGTGACGGCTGTACCGTTCGTTGACATGGACGGCGTGGAGAACGGCGATCAAGGCAAGAACCGCAAACCACGGGACCACAATCGCGATTATGCCCCGCCTCATGTGCATGTCGAGACCGGGGCATTGGTGAAATGGGCGGCTGATTTTTTGACGGGCGTCCGGCGATGATGATCGACCTTCATTGTCCCTGGATACAAGGCGGCTTCAATGAACAGGTATACCAGCCCGGCCGGGAGGATCCAGTCCTCTGGCAGCGACAACAACATCTGGCGGCATTGATCCAGCAGCATCAACAGGGGCCGATACCCTATGGGCCTGGCAATGATCTGCCGTTTGGTGTGGATTGGAATACTAACGCCAATACAGTCAAGGGCCTCAGTGGTTCCCGATGGGGCGGGGAACAGCCGGGCGTGCATCTGGGCACAACTTTTGAAATACCTTACGCCACCGCATCGGGCGTGGAGGTCAACCTGGAATCTGCAAGGGCTCTTGGTCGTGACCTTGCCCGTGGCGTGAAGGCTTATCTGCAGGAACTCAAATAAGAAGGTCTTAGCTGATCACGCTCCAGCAGCATACGGTTGTGGATGCGTTGAGATTGGTTGCATGGATTCCCGTCGCAATCATTAATGTGGTTTGAGAGTGTTGCCCTGCCAGTATGCGTTGGCACCGGCCAATTATTTCCAGCAGAAGGATTGGATCCATGCTTATGCAAGGCCCTGCAGCCAGACGTGAAAATCATACGGTGAGAGTCAATGCAGATTGGGTGGTTGTCGGCGGCGGGTTGGCAGGGGTATGCGCAGCCATCACCGCAGCCAGAGCCGGTTTGCAGGTGGTACTGATTCAGGATCGGCCCGTGCTTGGGGGTAATGCCTCCAGTGAAGTCCGGTTGTGGGTGCTTGGTGCCACCGCCCACATGTACAACAACAACCGCTGGGCTCGCGAGGGG
>JAAUTM010000396.1 GCA_012031455.1 Phycisphaerales bacterium | reverse complement strand
CTGAAAACCCCTCTCCGGGGGGGTAGAGTGGGTGCAAGACGCTGCACTCGAACTGAATTTGCTCTGGGTTCGTGGATTGATCCCTGCTGCGGGCTTCACCCATCATGATCCTGCCGATGGCGGGGCACGCATCGTTGTATCCGTCATTATCGCGGGGCGTGCTTCGGTATGATGATCTCATGCCTGCCCAACGTCACATTGTCATCGTCACCGGTTCCAGGGCGGACTTGGGTTTGCTTGCCCCGGTCATGCTGGCGGTCAAGGCCCATCCTACGCTCAAGCTTTCTGTCATCGTCACCGGGGCGCACCTGCCCACCGGCACCTGGCGCGATGTGGTGCAGGCTGGGTTACCTGTGACATTGAAAATCCCCATGCAGCAAAAAGGACGCACCGGAAGAGCAGCCGATGTGCAGGCCCTGGCACGAGGCATCGCAGGTCTGGGTCAGGCCTTCATAAAACTTCAACCTGATTTCGTGCTGGTGCTGGGTGATCGCATTGAAGCGTTGGCGGCTGGGTGTGCCGCTCAGGTCGGGGGGATACGACTGGGGCATCTGCACGGGGGCGACCGGGCTGAGGGTGTGGCTGATGAATCCATGCGCCATGCGGTGTCGAAGCTGGCGCATCTGCACTTTCCCGCCAGCCCCAACAGTGCCCGCCGGCTTATCCGCATGGGGGAGGACCCTGCCAGAGTGTTCATGGTCGGTTCGCCAGCGGTGGATGGATTACGCGATCTTGTGCCTGCCGATGATGAGATGCTCCAACAACTGGGCCTCAACCCGGCGTTGCCATTTGTCATGATCTGCCAGCATCCGATCGGGGGCAATCTGTCACAGGAAAAACAATGGATGCAGGCCACGCTCAAAGCTTGTGGCCGGGTGCAGGCCTTGGTGCTGATGCCCAACCTCGATCCGGGTCGTGAAGGCATTGTGCGTGCAATTCAATCAGCCAAAGCAGCGCAGGCAAAGGTCATCGATCATCTGCCTCGGCCGGTGTTTGCCTCGGTGCTGATGCGAGCTGGGGCCATCGTCGGCAATTCCTCCGCAGGGCTGATCGAAGCAGCGGTGCTGGGTGTCCCCTGCATCAACATCGGCCCGCGTCAGCACGGGCGCGACAAACCCCGACCGTGATCGATTGTGCTTACGGCTTGAAATCGGTGCAGCAAGCCTTGCAGCAAGTCATTCGCAAAGCTCCTGCGCACATCCCCAAATCAACTCGATCAAGCAACCATCAAGTGATCCGTTACCACGGCTATGGTCGGGGTGATACCGGCACACGCATTGCAAAAATATTGGCCGAATGTAATATGACTCATCTTCCGCTTCGCAAATGCAATACTTATTGATTCGCTCAGGTGCGCTATGATTGTTTAACTGTGACACTTCTCTACCTTCCGTGGTTTGAAACCTACTCGTGACGACGAAGCACCTCTGGTGCGATGCTTATACACCCTTGTAAATAACCGCAGTGGATGATTGGATCATCGGCTGCGTCTGGGATAATGAACTCATGCTGCGACCTGAAGATTCAAAATTTACCTCGATCCGCCACATCCTCATGCTGGCCGGACCTCTGGTGCTGTCGCATTTCAGTTTCATGTTCATGAATCTGGTGGACGGGCTGTTTCTGGCACGCTATGACCAGAACGCCATTGCCGCAATCGGTCCAGCGGGGATGACCTTCTGGCTGATCATCGGCCTGTTCATCGGGTTGTGCGGATACACCGGCACGTTCGTCGCCCAATACGTCGGCGCCAAACGCCTGGAACGGGTCGGCGCTGCTGTTTGGCAAGGCATGTACCTGGCACTTGTCAGTGGCCTGTTGATAGCAGTTTGTACACCCCTGACAGTCAATGTATTCAGCTGGACCGGCCATCACCCGGATGTGGCACGGCTGGAAGCGACCTATTTTCAGATCATGAGCTGGGGAGCCTGCGGGTTTTTGTTGTCCTCGGCACTTTCGGGTTTTTTCGCAGGTCGAAATGACAATGTGACCCTGATGGTGGTGCATTTGACCGGGGCCGCCCTCAACGCCTTGCTCGACTGGCTGCTGGTTTTTGGCATCGCCGGGTTCCCGGAAATGGGCATCGCCGGGGCAGCCTGGGCTACGGTCATCGCCCATATCTTTATTGTGCTGGCATTCCTGATACTGTTCCTGCGAAAGAAACATCAGCAGGCCTTTGGCACCTGGGCGGATCGTTCACTGGATATGGCACTGATGATTCGCTTGTGCAGATTCGGCCTGCCCAGCGGGGTTCGGCTGGTGATTGAAATCCTCGCCTGGACTTTGTTCCTCATGATTCTGGGCAGAACCGATCCGACCAGCCTGGCAGCATCCAACATCGTCTGGCGGCTCAACGGGGTGGCGTTCTTTCCCATCATCGGTTTGTCCGTGGCGATATCCATGCTGGTGGGGCAGGCTCAGGGAGCTGACCGTCCCGATCAATCCGAGCGCATCATGTGGCGGGGATTATGGATCAGTCAGGTGTGGATGACCGCCATCGCTGCGATGTTCGTCATCATCCCGCAAACCCTCATCGCCCCGTTCCTCAATGCCGAGAAACTGGACCCCGCAGCCTACGATCAGCTCATGTTCCTCTCGGTGGTACTCCTGCGTTTTGTCGCCCTTTATTGTTTGATGGATGGATTGAACATCATCCTGATTCGCAGCATTGCAGGGGGCAGGCGACACCCGCTGGACCATGATCACCTCGACGGTGGTCCATCTGCTCTATGCCCTGGCACTGCTGGTGATCGATTACCTGCAGGGGATGTGTATGTTTTCTGGTCAGCAGCGACGGTGTTCGTCATGTCCATCGCATTACTATGGGTATTCCGCGTTCGCAGCGGGAAATGGAAACCCATGCGCGTGATTGAACAGGTCCCCATCGAACTCGAACCGGCCACGCCCACTTCGGGTTGACACGATGCGCTCCCCTCAGCGCGGGTAATCGGGTTTTTGCTGCCAATCCAGTTCGTAGGTGCCGGGGATGCCCTGATAACTGCGGGGGAACTGATAGTCTTTGCGTAGCGGAAAGCCTACCCAATCTTCAGGCAGCAGGATGCGCCGAAGGTGCCG
>JAAUTM010000395.1 GCA_012031455.1 Phycisphaerales bacterium | reverse complement strand
TGCATCAATCAACAGCTTCGCCATCTCATATGTACAGTGACCAATGTTGTCGCTCAGTGGTGTGTTCCCCAGCAGACGTTCGTCATGTGCGTTGACATTCGCGCCCGAACCTAGCAGCAGCTTGACGACATCTATTCGATCCGCTTCTACGGCATAATGCAGTGGCGTCTTGCCTAATTCGTCAAAACGGTTGATGGGATATTTACGATTAATCAAGTCGCGAATCAGCAAGAGGTCTCCAGCCTCTGCAGCGCGGTGCAGTTGTTCCCGTTGAAACTGTGCGACTATGTCATTTTCCATTGGTCTAAACCACGGTAATTACTCGCTAATCCCCAAATCGGTTTTGGTCAGCAGACTGTCAAAGATGAAACCCGCCTGTTCGATGTTCTGCCTGCCGCCTTCCTGACGATCGATCACCGCCACGATTTTCACCACCACCCCGCCGCAGGCCTGAATTGATTTGGCAGCCTCAAGCGTTTGCCCGCCGGTGGTGACAATGTCCTCGACGATCAGCACCTTATCACCCGGTTCGAGTTTACCTTCGATCTGCTTGGCGGTGCCATAGTCCTTTTTCTGGTTGCGGATGAGCACGCTGGGCTTGCCGCAGGCCATGGACAGGGCTGTCACCAGCGGAATCGCCCCCAGTTCCGCCCCGGCCACCCGGTCCACCTCCGGAGTCAGATGCGTTGCGAATCTTTCGCCCAGTGCCCGCAAAATATCAGGCTGGGTTTCAAAGAGGTACTTGTCCAGGTAATACTTGCTTTTGCGACCGCTGCGGAGGGTGAAATCGCCATGCAGTAAAGCGGAAGCCTTGATGCGCTGGATCAGTTCTTGTTGGTTCATGGTGGGGTCAGTATATCGACTTGCCAAACCACCTGCTTTGAGGCGATAATGACGAACTTTCCCTTAACCCACTCCCGGCACAGGTCGTGCGGGGAGGATCATGGAGCGATCTGCCAGATGACATCCAACACAGCCGTTTACGGTGATGAAATTCGTGACATTGCCACCAGCAAAAAATACTTTGATGTAGCGTACAAAGCCGAGAAAGCCGGTGAGCGTGTCAAAGCCATCGAAGCCTACGAAGCCGCCTACGCTGCCGACCCCGACAACACTGAAGTCTGCTTCCGTCTGGCGATCAATCTGGACCTGGTGGGCGAAGAAGATGAAGCCCTGCACCTTTATGAACAAGCGGTGCAGCACGAACGTCCCCATCTCAATGCTCTGTTGAATCTGGCTGTGGCTTACGAAGATCGCGCCATGTACGCCCAGGCGGAGCGTTGTCTGAGGCAGATTCTGGCAACCGAACCGAACCATTCCCGGGCACGCCTCTACATCAAGGATGTTCTGGATAGTCAGGAACCAGGCGAAGATGATCAGGCCTCGACTGCGACTGCGTCACCCTTGATGGAATCCACCCTCGATGGATACCCCGGTGACAGACTTTGAACATTTCTGTCAAAACCCGCAACGCCCTGCGTAAGATGAGCATCCGCACCCTGGCGGACCTGTTGCGCATCACCGAAACCGAACTGCGATCCTTCAAGAATCTCACGGAAGACAACCTCGACGAAATCAAGTCGATGCTGGGGACCAAAGGTTTGCGTCTGGGACAGGCCACCGAACAACAGCAAAGTGCCGCCAAGCGAGCGGTGTACGATCAGCTTAAAACGCAGACCGGTGCTGCCGACGAATCGCTCAATCGCAGTGTCAATGAACTGCAATTATCCGTGCGTGCCCGCAAGGCCCTGGCGCTGCTGAATGTGCAGACCATCGGCGATCTTTGCACCAAGACCGAAGCTGAACTCATGGGCGTGAAGAACTTCGGCATGACCAGTCTGCTGGAAATCAAGGAAAAACTCACCCTCAACGGCTTTTCCCTCCGCAAGATTGAAGAGTGATGATTCGACAAGCTTTTTTATAATGAGCCGCAACCGCAAGGGTGCGGTCTTTTTTTTACCACTCGCTACCACTCTTGGCTCTGACGCACTTTCAACACGAGTGAACTTGTGATATCAGAGCCGCGAACGGTACAGCCTTTTTCATGCAGCGTTGTAAATGCTTAATCGAACACACACAACGATTATTAACATCTCAAGGCACAGACGCCCTCACCCCGTCCCTCTCCCGGGGGGAGAGGGGGCTGATTGCCAACGCCACTTGTGGCCAATATGAAAAAAGCTGGGTAGTGAGCGGTTGCTTGCTTGACCACTCGCTGATACGAAGACGCTGGTTCAGTGCCTCAGCACCTGGCGCAGCGCTTCCAGAAAACGATCGACGTTTGCCTCGTGGGCGGTGTGCCCCATCAGTCCGATGCGCCAGACCTTACCTGCCAGAGGGCCGAGTCCCGCGCCAATTTCAATATCGAATTCGTTGAGCAGCCTGCTGCGTACCGTTGATTCATCCACCCCCCACCGGTACGTTCACCAGATTCAGCATCGGCAGCCGGTCTTCTTTTTTCACCGGCAAGCTCAACCCCATGGCTTCCAAACCAGCGGCCAACCTTTCATGCATCAACCGATGACGGATAAACACCTGCTCCAATCCCTCCCGTTGTATTTCCCGCAGGGCAGCATGTAACGCATAAGCCATGTTGATCGGGGCGGTGTGGTGATAAGCTCGCTTAGCACCCGACCAGTAGCCAGCCAGCAGCGACACATCCAGATACCAGTTGGGTACTTTAGTTTTGCGTCGAGCGATACGTTCCATGGCTCGTGATGAAAATGAAGCTGGCGCCAGCCCGGCGGACATGACAGACATTTCTGCGTCCCGCTGTAAAAAGCATCCACTCCCCATGCATCCATTCCACGGGTAACCCGCCCAGGCTCGTCACGCCATCCAGCCAGGTACAAGGCTCCATGCTCTTTGACCAATTGTCCCACCGCAGCCGCATCGTTACGCACGCCGGTGGATGTCTCCGCATGGACCATGGCCACAAGGTCATATTTCCCGCTTTGCAGTTTCTCCGCAACCGCTGCGACGTCCACCGCTTTACCCCATTCAAAGTTCAAGGCCTCGACACTGGCACCGAGTCTCTGAGCCACATCCACCATGCGTGTACCGAAGACTCCGTTGACCACGACCAGCACCC
>JAAUTM010000394.1 GCA_012031455.1 Phycisphaerales bacterium | reverse complement strand
CGCCACACAACAGGTAGAATACTAAAAATCTCGCGTGCCCCATCGAATCTTCGATATTATCCCCAAAGATCAACAAAAACAGCATGTTGCCCGCAAGATGCATCCAGTCCGCATGCAGAAACTGGTAGGTCAGATATTGAAAAGGAAATCCGTGCCAGGTGGCAGGCTGCTGCGGATAAAGCACAAACAGCTCCCGCCAACCCTGGGACGCCGGTTGCATGGCCAGCAGATGGATCATCACATTCACCGCCACCAGGCAGTAATTCACCCAGGGCGTGTGACGCAGCGAACGATCGGTACGAATGGGAAGAAACATCCGGCGATTGTAACCAAGTTGTTCTCTCTTCGCCGGTGTCTTCCCCTCTATTGGTTTTGCAATTGTGCCTATATTCGAAATCCGAAATTCCATATTCAATATTCATCCCGTGGCTTGACTTTCCCCGCATTTCCCTTAACCTGTTCGGACTGCCATGTCCGCAGCACCGGCTGACGTGATGATGGCCATCCTGCGTCGATGTCACACCGTGTTCAATTCACCCCTTATGGAGAAGACTGCCATGCCAGTCAAGGTTGGAATCAACGGTTTCGGTCGTATCGGTCGAATGGTCTTTCAGGCACTCTGCGATCAGGGCCTGCTGGGCAAAACCATTGATGTTGTCGCCGTGGTGGATATTTCCACCGACGCTGACTACTTCGCCTACCAGATGAAATATGACTCCGTGCATGGCCAGTTCAAGCACGCTGTCAGCACCAAAAAGAGCGATGCTACCAAAGAGGAAGCCGACATCATTGTGGTCAACGGCCACGAAATTAAGTGCGTGATGGCCACCAAAGAACCCAGCCAGCTTCCCTGGAAGGCACTGGGCGTGGATTACGTCATCGAAGCCACCGGCTTGTTCACCGACAGCGAAAAAGCCAAGGGCCACATCGCTGCTGGCGCCAAGAAAGTCATCATCAGCGCCCCGGGTAAGGGCGAAGTCAAAACCCTGGTGATGGGTGTCAACGAAGGCGAATACGACAGCGCCAAGCACATTATCGTCAGCAACGCTTCCTGCACCACCAACTGCCTGGCACCCCTGGTGCACGTCATCCTCAAGGAAGGCTTCGGCATCGAAACCGGCCTGATGACCACCATCCATGCCTACACCGCCACGCAGAAGACCGTCGATGGCCCCTCCAAGAAGGATTGGCGCGGCGGACGGGCTGCTGCCATCAACATCATCCCCAGCACCACCGGTGCCGCCAAGGCCGTGGGCGAAGTGTTGCCTGTCACCAAAGGCAAACTCACCGGCATGGCTTTCCGCGTACCCACCCCCGATGTCTCGGTCGTGGACCTGACTTTCCGCACCACCAAGGACACGAGCATCGAGGAAATCGACGCTGCCTTGAAGAAAGCCAGCCAGACCTACCTCAAGGACATCCTGGGCGTGACCGATGAGGAACTGGTTTCCACCGACTTCATCCACGACAAACGCTCAAGCATTTACGACAGCCTGGCCACCCTGCAAAACAACTTGAAAGGCGAAAAACGCTTCTTCAAAGTGGTGAGCTGGTACGACAATGAATGGGGCTACTCCAACCGCGTGGTGGACCTGCTCCAGCTCATGGCCAAGAAAGATGGCACTCTTTGATCAATCCCCTCTCCCCCCGGAGAGGCAGGAGACTTGCTTCGCAGGTGAGTGAGAGCGAATAATGATTCGCTTTCATTCAATCAATTACAAAGCCCAGGCATTGCCCCACGGTGATGCCTGGGTTTTTTGTGTTCCGTTCTGTCGTTTCATCAAACACCACATCGCCAACGACACGAAGTCAAGGCATAGCACAAAGCCCGGGCATGGCACAAAGCCCATGTATTAGACAAAGCCCAGGCATCACCGTGGGGCTATGCCTGGGTCTGATCAATTGAACTCCATCGCTGATTCAGCAACGATTTCACACACTGCAGGGATGCGATTGTTCACAAAAACAGGTATCATGTTGCCGCAGCCGGTGTGGAATTACACCACCATCCGGGCGGTTAGCTCAGTTGGCCAGAGCGCTCCCTTACAAGGAGGATGTCACAGGTTCAAGTCCTGTACCGCCCATTAGGTTTTTGTTAGGGTCGTCGCAGGTTGATGCAGCGTCTTGAAAACCCCTGAAATCAAGGGGTTTTTCTATTTTGGCTGGTTTTGCCTGCGGCGCGCTGCAAGGCATTGCGCGCGGTTGCTGTGCCGGATTTTGTGCCGGATTCTGGGCAGCCGTAGCCCTGGCAAAATGTTCATCGGTCACCTGCCGATAAAACGCATCCGCAATGCGTTCGGTGTGGCCCAGCCAGGCAGCGCAGACATGGCTTGGGTACAGGTCTGCCAAGTCCGTCGCCCGTGAGGCCCGCAGATTCTGCCAGAGCTTGGGCCAGGGCTTCACACCCCTGCCTTCTCGATGTAGCGCTGAAACTGAGTGCGCAGATTGACCGTCGATGAACGGTAGCGGGAGATCACATGAATCTCACCTTCGGGGGCCTGATCAAAGGCTGCCTGAAACAACGTCTCCAGTTCAGGGAACATCGGCACAAATCTCACGCCTCCATCCTCGTGATGTTCGGTCTTGCTGGCGCGGACGATGAACCGTTTGCCTGCAAAGTCCACATCCTGCCAGGTAAGGGCCAGTGCTTCGGAGGGAATCCGCAAGCCGCCCAGCGAGCCAGAGCGATGAGCAGCTTCCATTGCACATCCGGGGCCACCACCATGATCTTTGCCACAAGTTCCCCGGGCACAAAGCAGCGTCGGGCGGGATCCCCCTTCACAACATCCTTGATGTGGTCAAAAGGGTTGGCGGTCACCAGATTGCGTCGTTTGGCCACGGCAAAGAAATGCCTGGCGTAACGGCAGCGTTTGGCAATGGTCGCCTTGCCCAAGCCGGATGCAAACATTTGAGCCTTGTAGCCATCGGCATCGGCGGTTGTCACCTGGTCAATGCGCCGATCCTCTCCTAAATACCGCAGCAGCCAGATACGGCACTGCTGCATCACCGTCAACGTGCTGGGCTTGACATCCTTGCGCTGAGCAATGTAGCTGTCGATAAACGGCCCCAGCCTGGTTCCCAAGGCGCTGGCTCTGGCTTCCACCA
>JAAUTM010000393.1 GCA_012031455.1 Phycisphaerales bacterium | reverse complement strand
TTGGCAACATCTTCATGGGCTCCCAGCACACTCACGCCCACCGCTTCAACCCTCACCAGCGGGCTTTGCACCAGCGACAGCACAATGTCCAGATCGTGGATCATCATGTCCATCACCACGCCCACATCCAGCGAGCGGAAGGTCATCGGACTCACGCGATGCACTTCCATAAATCGTGGCGTAAGCTGCATGTTCACCAAGGCCCGCACCGCCGGATTGAATCGTTCCGTATGCCCCACCTGAAGTACGGCTTGATGGCTGGCCGCCAGTTGCACCAGTTCCTGTGCCTGCGTCACATCGGGTGCCAGGGGTTTTTCCACCAGACACGCCACCCCCTTTTTCAGCAGTGGCCGGGCTGCGGCCAAGTGATGCACCGTGGGCACAGCCACACTCACGGCCTTGAGGTGCGGGTGATGTTCGAGCAATTGCGTCACGTTGGCATGAGCGCAGCACTGATGGGTTTTGGCGACATCCTGAGCCAGGGTCGGGTTGGCATCGACCACGGCCACGAGTGTTGCACCGGGAATCGACTTCCATATCCGGGCATGGTGCCGACCCATGCGACCGACACCGACCACCGCGACTTCCATGGATTGCGCTGAATCAGCACTCATCAATCAACCTAACCTCTCTGAAAAATTGAAACACTGAGATGGATAATGGATTGATGGATGATGGATAATGTTCAGCCCTGAAGTACGCTGCCATAGGGGTTTGTATATCATCCATTATCCTTTATCCATTATCCATCGAAACAGCATAATGCACCTGGAACACCTTGAGCGATAATCAGTGCGCGCTACCCGCATGGGCACTGGCGATCTGCTCGAAGAAGTCGTTGCCCTTGTCATCGACGATGATGAAGGCTGGGAAATCGACCACTTCGATCTTGCGGATGGCTTCCATACCAAGGTCTTCAAAATCAACGAGTTCGACTTTCTTGATGTTGTTATGAGCGAGGATCGCGCAGGCCCGCCGATGGAGCCAAGGTAAAACCCGCCCATTTTTTGCAGGCATCAGTCACCTGCTGGGAACGGTTGCCCTTGGCGATCATGATCATTGAACCGCCCTGTGATTGGAAGAGGTCAACGAAGCCATCCATACGACCGGCCGTGGTGGGACCAAAGGAACCGGAGGCCATGCCCTGGGGGGTCTTTGCCGGCCCTGCGTAGTAACCGGATGCTGTTTGAAGTAATCGGGCATGGGTTTGCCGGAGTCGAGCAGTTGTTTCAAACGGGCATGGGCAGCATCACGGGCGACGATGAGTGTGCCCGTGAGTTCAAGCCGCGTAGTAACGGGGAACTTGGTGAGGATCTGCCGGACCTTCTCCATGCCAATGGACAGGTCGATTTTCACCGCCGGTGCCAATTCAGGTGCCTTGGCGGGGAGGAACTTTTCAGGGCTGAATTCCAGTTGTTCGAGGAACACACCATCTTTGGTGATCTTGCCCAGTATGTTGCGGTCAGCAGAGCATGACACCCCGATAGCAATGGGGCAGCTTGCAGCATGACGAGGCAGGCGAACGACCTTGATGTCATGTGCCAGATACTTCCCGCCGAACTGGGCACCGATCCCGCAGCGGTATGAAGCTTCGAGAATGCGTTTTTCCCAGGCCGGATCGCGGAAGGCCCTGCCGAATTCGTTGCCGGTGGTGGGCAGCTTGTCGTAGTAACCGGCAGTGGTGAGCTTCAAGGTTTTCATGCACATTTCGGCACTGGTGCCACCGACAACAATTGCCACGTGATACGGCGGGCAGGCTGCGGTCCCCAGGTCCTTCAATTTTGAAGCAATGTAGCCCAGTAAATCTTTTTCATTCAGTACTGCGGGAGTGGCCTGCAGCAGAAACATTTTGTTGGCACTGCCGCCGCCCTTGGCGACAAAAAGGAATTGGTACTCATCCTCGTGACCCGAGCCGGAGCTGCTGTAAATGTCCACCTGAGCGGGCAGGTTGGTGCCGGTGTTTTTTTCCTTGCACATTTCCAGCGGAGCGATCTGCGAGTAGCGCATGATTTTTTCCTGGTAGCAGGCCCACACGCCTTCGGATACCGCCTGAGCCTCGTCGCAGTCGGTGAGCACATACTGACCTTTTTTGCCGACGATGCAGGCGGTCCCGGTGTCCTGACAGGATGGCAACTGACCGGCAGCACTGACCACCGCATTCTGCAGATGGGTGTAAATCACAAACCGGTCATTGTCACTGGCTTGGGGGTCTGCCAGTTCATTGGCCAGTTGTTGCAGGTGACGAGTACGGAAAAAAAACTGGATGTCATTGAACGCCTGCTTGGCAAGCATGGTGATGGCCGCAGGTTCAACCTGCAGGTAGGTTTTGCCGTTGATGGTGGTGGTTTTGATGCCATCTTTGCCAAGACAGCGGTACACCGTGTCATCGTGACCAAGCTGAATCATGGGTTCGTAGTGAAAGCTGGGCATGGGAGCATCCTTCATCGTGAATGTGTTGTGAGGAAATCAAACAAGCTCAAACATGCACAGAATAACAGGAATATTGATCACCGACCATGTTTGCATGTCCAATGTAATCGATCGGGGGAAGGGTGCAGGCAATTCGGCCTCAACAGAGTTGGCGTCATTGATGTCATGGGGAATTCATACGATGCAAAGAAGCGCAGCATCATCAATAGCTATGATGGGCGAATGAAATTACGGGTTCATGGGTATGCCTTGCTGCTGATCACCCTGCTGGGCGGGGCATTGCGGTTTTATCGACTTGATGAACCAAGGATCTGGCTGGATGAGGCCCTCACATTTTCACGCATCTGCGGGACCTTTCACCAGCTGGGGGGCATCCTCAAATATGACGGTTTCATGCCGTTGCATTACGTGGTCACATGGCTTCTTACTCAGGTCACGTATCCGACCCCGTTTGTTTTAAGGTTGATGCCCGCATCCTGCGGCACATTGCTGGTTCCGGCGACATATCTGCTGGCTCGGCAGATGACCGGTCGCAAACAAGCCTTGCTGGCGGCACTGTTCACCGCATGCTCAGCCTATTACCTTTCCTTTTCCCGCGATGCCAAAATGTACATGCCGACCTGGTTTTTCGCCACGCTCTTTGCAGCCCTGCTGCTGATGTGGCTGCGACCCAAAACCGGTGACACCCGGCGGC
>JAAUTM010000392.1 GCA_012031455.1 Phycisphaerales bacterium | reverse complement strand
TGGGTGGCCGGTCGATGCGGCGATTGTGCGGATCATCAAGGAACGACCCACGCCTCGGGCTTACCCACGCCTGCCGGGGATGCCACGGATGGAACCGTTGTGAGACCAGTTTCAATACTTTTCAGGTATGGATAACTGTCACTCGCGCAGGTAGGGGTTGTACTTGCGTTCGTTGCCGATGGTGGTGGCTGGGCCGTGGCCGGGCAGCACGGCTGTGTCATCAGGCAGGGTGAGTAATTGGTCGCGGATGCTTTGCATCAGGGTCGGGCCATCGGAGGTGGGGAAATCATATCGGCCGATGCTGCGGGCAAAGAGGGTGTCACCCACCAGAGCGGTTTTAAGGAGTGGTTGATAGAGCGTGATTCCGCCGGGACTATGACCGGGGGTGTGCCGTATTTCGAAGATTTGGCCGTATAGTTCCAGGTTTTGCCCATGTTTGAGCAGTTCATCCGCAGGAGGGGCCACCACCGGTTCATCCATCATGGCCGAGAGATTCAGTTCAGGTTCGGCGAGAAAATCACGTTCCATCTCGTGAATCAAAATCGGCACCTTGGGCCAGAGTCGACGCACTTCGTGTAGCCCCGCAATGTGATCGAGGTGGGCATGGGTGAGGATCACCTTGACTGGGCTTAGGCCCGATGCTTGGATGAATTGCAGCATGGGCTGGGGGTCGTATCCAGCATCGATGATCCAGCAATCCTTCATTGTGGACTGGGTGGATTCAATGACATAACAGTTGGTTTGCCAGGGGCCAAGAGCGAAGGTTTTGAGGGTGAGTTTGGGGTGCATAGGGCGTTGGGTTTGTATCCTGATCTTCATCGCGGACGACGAAGATCAGGCGTGGTTAAGCTTCACAGGGTTAAGCTTCACAGGGTTAAGCCTTACAGGATTATTCGGTGATATCAGTTTACTTCAGTCCTTGAAATCCAAAGTGACGTACACCGGGGCATGATCGGAGCCGGCGAGCAGGGTCGGGTCATCGAGCACCTTGGCGCTGCTGGGCTGGCGAAACTTGTCGAGGGCAGTGCTGAGAAGAATATAGTCGATCGGACCAGCGTTGCGATAGGGTTTTTTGAGGTAGGTAATGCGCTGTTCCATGGGATGTCCCGGTGGGCATCCAGCAGCAATTTGGGCAGCTTGTTGTGACGATCCAGCAGAATGTTGATGGGTTTGCTATCGGGCAGATCGTTGAAGTCCCCCATGACAGCGATCAAGGCCTGCGGATCATCGGCAAGAATGTCGCTGATCTGCTGACGGGTGAAACGGGCCTCGGCTACGCGCCATTGCTCGGATTGCGGGTCGCCCGCACGGTCGTTCTTGCTTTTGAAATGCACCACCATCACATGCAGCAGGCGGTTGCCAGGCACGCGAATCTGAGCATGGCATAAATCCCGCGCCAGGTTTTTGGTGCTCAGTGGTTCGCCGGGTGTGGAGTGTTCCTGCAACACCGGCGAAAGGCGATAGCTGATGAGTTTCTCGATGGGGTATCGGCTGAGGATGCCCAGGTTCTGCCCCCGGTCACTGTTGGTGGGCTGGGCTGCGATGTACCGGTACCCATGTCGGGCAGCAGTTCAGCTACGAATGCTTTTAACACCCCCTCGTTTTCCAGTTCGCTCAAGCCGACCACATCCGCATCCACTGCCCGCAAAGCTTTCGCCAGCGCGACCAGTTCCTCGTGCGGCTTGGGCTTGATGCCTTCATCGCTGGTGTAGGGGTCATCAAACACATCCAGCAGCCATTGCGTGTTGTAGGCTGCGAGTGTGAGCCTGCTGGACTGAGCGATGGCAACGCAAGGCAAACCGATGAAGAAGATTAACAACAGAACCACTGTGGATATAAGTCGGCGTTTCATGGATTAACTCCGATGAATCAAACTTGCTTTTCATTTTTCGTCGCACCTGCGGTGCGTCGCTAAACGGATATCAAAAGAAAATTTAAAAATCACCAAATCGCCAAATCACCAAATCGCCAAATCTCAGGTGTTTGATTCCATCAGCCAATCCAACCAGAGCGCCAGGGTCAGCAGGGCAAACAAGCGATGGGTGTGATCGGCCTGGGCGAGTGTATGCTCGTGAACCAGTGCTTCCAACTCCGGTTTGTGAAAACCAAGTTTGCTCAAGCGCCCATCCAGTAAATAATTCTGCAATGTTGATTGCAGGGAAGAGCGAAACCAGCGACCAATCGGCAAGGCAAAACCACGTTTGCTTTGCTGAGTGATCGAAGCAGGCAGATACCGGGCAGTTGCTTCGCGCAGCAAACCCTTGGAGTGACCGCCGGGCATGAGCACATGAGCAGGCAGATGCCCAGCCAGGTCGCACACCGAGGTATCGAGCATTGGGCAGCGTACCTCCAGCGCCACGGCCATCGATGCACGGTCCACCTTGCGCAGCAGGTCATAGGGCAGGTAATGCGTCAGGTCCCACCGCATCGCGGCATGAACCGGGTCGTGTTCAGCGGACCAGCCTTGCAGCGATTCGAAAATCGGTTCGGTATTGCTCACGAGCCGATGGATCTGGTCGGACTTGAAAATCTCGATCATGCGCAGGTATTGCCCCGCGGTTTCCACCGGTCCACCCGCATGGGCTAAACGCAGCAAACGATTGCGCAAGGAACGGGGGCTGTCGGCCAGAGGCGAAATCACCTGCTGGACCGGGACATGCCTGAGCCACCAGCGATGACGGGCCAGCAGTTGCATCGCACGGTATCGGTCGTAACCGCCGAACAACTCATCGCCCCCATCCCCGAGATCGCAACTTTCACATGCTCACGGGCAGCCTGGCTGAGCCAATAGGTGGGCAGAATCGAACTGTCTGCGGTCGGTTCCCCGGAAGTTGCAATCAAATGCTTGAGGTCCGCAATGACATCCGTCCCGGCATGAGCACGCAAGGTTTGATGTTCCGTGCCCAGATGTCGGGCGACCAGTTGCGCTTTTTCACTTTCATCGTAATCAAGGTCGGGCATGGCGACGTTGAAGGTACGCAGGCGACCACGACCGGTGGCTTCGTAATGTTTTTGCGCCAAGGCAGCGATGAGGGATGAATCGATTCCCCCGGACAAAAACAGCCCAGCGGGACATCAGCTTCCAACCGGGTATGCACCGCTTCGGTAAGAACTTCAAGGGTCGCATCGACTGCC